>JACIXS010000024.1 GCA_014360335.1 bacterium
TCTCTAATCTAAGAGATATTCATGTTACTGACAAAGAGATAAGATTTACGGTAGAGAGGACGCCTTTCAAAACAAAATACGTGTTAGTAAATGGTCTGAAAAGCTTACCAAAATCTGTATCAGTTGGGGGTGAGAATGTAAGACAGACGAAGGATATAGAAATTTCAGAAAAGGGATGGAAGTACGAAAAAGGCAGTCTTGTAATAAAGATAAATAGCAGTCTAGATACAGGTATAATCCTGAGTTTTTAGAAATCTAAAATCTTAAAGATAGGAGGGAGATTTATGAAAAAAGTATTGATTTCTGTGATTATTTTGGCTTTGGTAGTTAGTTCTTTGTTTATTCCCTCGATAGTCCCTGCTCAGCAACAAGAGCTAGAAGGTGAAATTTACATAAATCTTCAGGGACGAAATAGGATGGCTTGGGAAGCTGTAGCTAAGGCATATATGAAACTACATCCAAAAGTCAAGGTTCATGTAGAACTTAAACCCTCAGAGGGTTATCCAGAATGGCTCAGGGCACAATTTGCTGCTGGAGAACCAAAGGCTTCTTTTGTAAATGGTAATGTAGTAGCCGATCTTATAGCAGCAAAGAAGTTCTTAGACTTCTCTATTTATCTAGATAAAATAAATCCTTATACTAAGAGACCCTGGAAAGAGGATTTTGACCCTATATTAGCATTAGCCAATAGA
>JACIXS010000239.1 GCA_014360335.1 bacterium
ACCGCTACTGAAGAGGAGAAGGAGAGATTCAATAAGATAAGGCAAGAAAGGATAGAGTATCTTTTAAACGCTAAAGAAGAAGATATAGCAGATATAAGATGGATAGATATAGAAGAACCTGAAAGGGCAAGAATCTTTAACAGCTTACAGTGTGAGGTATGTGGAGAGTTCTTTATGGAAACAAAAGGAAGAATCCAAGACGGAAAGATAGTTTGTATGGAATGCTTCAGGTATAAAGAATGAATAGAAAGGTGCAGGGTTAAAGTCCCGCACCTTAAATTTTATCCAACAAATCCCTCAGTAAGAGAATAGCCAGTCTAAAACCTTCTTTATATATCTATCCCAAAAGCTCCAGTCGTGTCCACCAGGTCCCTCTTCATAAGTCACTTCATAACCAAGTTTCTGAAGATGTTCCTTGAACCTTACATTAGCAGGATAGAGACGGTCCTCGGTACCACATGCTATATATATCTTAGGCGCTTCTAAATTCTCATTCTTAAGTTTTTCAGCTAGATAGAATAGGTCATTCTCACTACCTTTTACCTTGGTCAAGTCTCCAAATAGGTTTTCATGGAACGGTTTAGATATACTCTCAGCAGATTCTATAATCTCAACGATATCCAAAGCACCAGAGAGACTTGCACCTGCACTGAAGAAATCAGGTCTTCTAAGAGCCCACTTCATAGCGCCATAGCCACCCATAGATAATCCAGCCACAAAGTTATCCTCACGCTTATCTGACAGAGGGAATAGAGACCTCATAACTAGAGGCAATTCTTCTGAGATATAGGACCAGCATCTTATCCCATGAGCCATATCGGTGTAGAAACTGTTATATGCAGATGGCATAACCACAGCAATTCCTTTTTCATTGGCATATCTTTCTATGCCAGTGTATCTTAGCCAATTGGTATGGTCTCCTAAAAAACCATGAAGTAGGTATAGTGTTGGAAATTTTTTATCTCTAGTATATACAGTCTCTAACGGATTCTGTAGGTCCTTAGATAATAATGTGGGTATAATGACTGTTACCTGTGTATCCATCATAAGATACTTAGACAAGAAATTGACCTGTAAAACCGCCATATGCACCTCCTATTAATTTTTTGAGATAATAGTATTTTATCACAATTTTCTAAGATTTAAGCCCTACCCAATAAGGCATATCGCAAAAAGTATATCCCAAAGCCAACTAAGAAGAAACTCGCAACAATGAGTATATATCTATAGACCTTCTTCCAAAACGGGAGAGCCAAACTTCCTCCTATAATACCAATAAAAAGATACCAGAGATA
>JACIXS010000240.1 GCA_014360335.1 bacterium
CAATATTAATACAATATAGACAAAGATATTATTTGGGGAATGAAACTTTTCCCATCTTTTTTTTAAGGTCATAAATATAATTTTCCTTGAAGAAGAAGAGGAGAACCAGTTTTGCCTCTGGTTCTCCTCTTCTTCTGGTCTCCTAATAATATTTATTATCTCAATATATTATCTCTTGTAATTAGGTCTCCCAGCAAGAAAACAATATCACTCCAGTTGAGCAATCTTAAGCGGAACATAGTAAGTGCGATTATTTCGGTAAATTAGTAAAAGTACAGTATCACCGGGTTTTAATTTATTTATTATATCTTCCCAGGTTGCAATGGTAGATACTTCTTGTCTGTTAGCTTCCAGAATAATATCACCGTTTCTTAAGCCCATATCATCAGCAGAGCTTCCTGGAATTACCTCAGTAACAATCAGACCGGTTACCCGATTTAAGCCTGCCTTGCGTGCAATTTCAGGAGTTACTTCTTCCACCTTAAGTCCAGTCTGTTCGGTAAACACTTTATCTTTGGTGGAAAGAGTTTCATCAGTAGGCATTTCTCCGATCTTTACCACAAAAGAAATCTCTTTTCCATCCCGCTTCACTTTCAAAGTAGCTTTATCACCAATTTGTAAGGCACGAATGGTATCCTGTAGCTCCTCTGGTTTGTTCACAGTCCTGTTATTTACTGATAAAATAATATCTCCCCGAGACAATCCCGATTCCTCAGCAGGACTACCGCTAATAACATCAGCAATCAGGACCCCTTCAGCTTTATCAAGATTAAATTGTTCAGCTATCTCAGGAGTTACCTCCTGGATATACACACCCAGCCAGGCTCTTCTAACTTTACCCAGAGTAATTAAATCATCGAGATTTCTTTTAGCTACATTAATGGGGATGGCAAATCCAATACCCTGAGCATAGGGAATAATCGCAGTATTAATACCTATTACCTCTCCCTTAGTATTTAAAAGAGGTCCACCACTATTACCAGGGTTTATGGCAGTATCAGTCTGAATCAGGTTACGATATTCGTGCCCTTCTGTACCTGCAGAAATATTTCTTCCTTTGGCACTAACTACCCCCATAGTTACGGTCTTCTCCAAACCATAAGGATTACCAATAGCTATTACTATCTCACCCACTCTTAATTTATCAGAATCTCCCAATTCTACAACCGGTAGGTTATTTGCTTCAATCTTAACAATGGCCATATCGGTAGTAATGTCTGAACCGACCACCTTTCCTTTGAACTCTCGTCCATCAGATAGAGTTACCTTGATTTCCTCAGCTCTACTTACTACATGCTCATTAGTTAGTATATATCCTTTCTGGTCCACTATAAAACCTGACCCTGCTCCTCTCTGAGGAATTCTTCTTCTAAATTCTTCTCTCT
>JACIXS010000241.1 GCA_014360335.1 bacterium
TATCCCGACGGAGCCTTTTATACCTTCCCCAATATTACTGCCTTATATGGTAGAAGATACGAGGGAAATATTATTAAAGATGATCTGGATGTTGCCAGATTCTTCTTGGAGAAGGCTCATGTGGCCGTCGTTCCAGGGATAGCCTTCAATTATCCTGGTTATGTTCGTTTGGTATTTGCTAAGTCGATGGAGGAGATAGAGGAAGGACTAGACAGGATGGAAAGGGCTATAGTAGAATTAAACTAATTAAGCCAATATTTTTTCTTATATAGATTGTCTAAAGTAGAAAGAGAAAGGAAAAAAGAAGTATGAAAATAGTGCGATACCAGAAAAATAATGAGATATTTTATGGAATTTTTAAAGGTGATTTTATCCAGAGATTAGAAGGGGATATCTTCCAAGCCATACAATTTAGTGATATAAAAGACAGAAGGGATGAGGTAAAATTGCTGGCCCCAGTATCTCCTCCTAATATAATTGCTATTGGGTTAAATTATAGAAAACATGCTGAGGAGAGTGGGCAGGGTTATCCGGATAAACCAATTATATTTTTGAAGGCTACTACTAGTGTAATTGGGCCAGAAGATAACATTATTTTGCCGGAGATGGCTCCTAAGCAAGTTGATTATGAGGCTGAATTGGTTGTTGTTATTGGAAAAAAGGCAAAGAATATTGAGATAGATGAGGTTGATAATTATATATTAGGTTATACCTGTGGTAATGATGTATCAGCTAGAGACTGCCAACTCCGTCTTGATCAACAATGGGCTAGAGGTAAGTCTTTTGATACTTTTTGTCCTCTTGG
>JACIXS010000242.1 GCA_014360335.1 bacterium
CCTTCCCCCTATATCTATAAAAGATATTTAAAAGAAAGGAGATGAAATTTATGACTGACCTTGCCCTTGCCATAGAGAAGGTCAAAAAGCTTGGCATAAACATAGACAGAAACGGTAGAATGCTCTGTCCATTCCATAACGACCACAACCCTAGTGCCTACATCTATTATAACAGATACCATGAGCAGGTAGAATTCCACTGTTTTGGTTGTGGTAAAAGCTATTCATTTGAACACTTCCTAGAGCTTATAGATGGTGAAAGCAAGAAAGAAGATACCAAGTCCTACGACTTTAACTTTATAGCGGATAGGCTAAATAAAAACTTCCTTGCCATACTCAGCGGAGCAGGAGAGGAAAAAGAGAAGAGACTAGCCCAATCTGGATTAAAGTATCTATCAGAGAGAGGCTTTGGCTTAGAAGAGATAGAGACATTCAAGATAGGCTTCTGTCTAAGAGAAGACCTTCTTAGTGTAAAGGAATTCAACAATAATAGCTGGTGTTATGATGAAAATAGACTAGCATTTTTGGTCTTCCCAATAAGAAATAGAGAAGGCAAGGTTGTTAGCTTCCAGTTTGAAGATTTCCTAAACAGAGGAAAGCTTGAGGTAACAAAACTCAATCTTACCGGAAGAAAGAGGAGTCTAGCATACTTTGGAGAATACTCCCCAAACAAACCATACTTTATAACCGAGGCTATATATGATGCCCTAAGCCTATTAAAGACAAGAGATATATTCACATTTGGAGTGGTCTCCCTTCTTGGTAGTCCAAGCGAGGAACAGATAAAAGAGCTGATTGAACTAGCAAAAACTAACGATGTTATCCTAGCACTTGATAATGATGAATCTGGAAGAAAGATGGAGGAAAAACTCCTAAAAGAGCTTGTCCTGATAAACCCATACATTAGAGCTGTAAGGCTTCCAGATGGGATAAAAGACCTAAACGAGTTACTGCTGAGGGAAGGTCAGCTTGGGATAGAGGATGCGATACTATTTACAAAAAAGGTAACACCATTTGGTAATATCCGTGAGCGTGTGCCACAGATACTGGAGAAGTTCAGGATGGCAAAGGAGAATGCCTTCCCCATACCAGAGCAATTATCATACCTTAGAGAGTTCTTTAAAGATGGGCTTTTACCAGGATTATACGGGGTAGCAGGCATACCTGGAGTAGGAAAGACAACCTGGCTGAACATCTTGTGCGATGAATTAGCAAAGATAGGATACAAATCGATATACTTTCTAACAGAGGAGCCAGAGTATAGATTGCTTCTTAGGACTATAAAGAGAGAAGGCTTAAAGAATTTTGAAGAGCTGATCTCTCAGGATTGGATAGAGAATAGGATAACATTTGAGCTTACACCAGAATATACAGCAGAAACACTAGAAGGGATAATCTCAGGAATTATTGAGCGTGAAGGAAAGGCAATATTCATAATGGATAGCCTGCATGCTTTACAGATGAATAACTCCCTTGATACAAGAGAAAAGACAATATTAAAGACAGAACTACTAGCACATATATCCAGAGACTTACTCATTCCAGTATTCTTTACATCATTCATTCCAAAGAGCCTATACAAAGAAAAACCGAACATTGGAGCATTCAAGGAGGCTGGAGAGATAGAATACCTGATAGATGTAGGTATAGTCCTCTGGAGAGACTTGGAAGAGAAGAAAGACGACAAGATACCAGTAAGCCTACACATAGTAAAAAATAGATTTGGAAAGACTGGAGAAGCTAGATTAGTCTTTGAGACTCTAGCATGCAGTATAAGAGAACCTGAAAAAGGAGAGACTTTAAGATAGCTTGGAGGTTTTCAGGATGGAGA
>JACIXS010000243.1 GCA_014360335.1 bacterium
CCATAGTGACATCTCCTACCCTCAAATGCTATAAGATTCTTCTCGAAAAAATATACAGAATGTACTTTGATGCCTGTGTTATGGGCACAATGGAGGTTAACTTTATATAGACCTGTAGCAGTATGTAAACTTTATAGTAGACAATACAAACTATAATAATCTTCAAAATTCTGCTCTAACACTTATGAATGATATCACATCACCTATACTTTACTTGGCTTATGCAGGATACTCTAGTGCAAAGGGATATTCTATTTGGTTCCCACTGGATATCACCTATTATAATGACGTGTACTCTAAATACAGCGCATTAGATTTCGCTCAATCTACCCAAAGTCACGAATGGTCTATATTTCTATACGAAGAGCCAACTGCACTAGCAGGCGCAAATAGAACGGATAAAATAACTATAGAGAAATGAGTCAGATTATAGACCTATCTATTAGGGGCAGGCGAAAAGCCTACCCCTTACTAATTCTACTTTTCCAAGACATCTCATTTATTAGGTATCCTCTTCACACCCAATAATAAACTTTTTGACTATATTAGGTCTATTTGAACTAAAGTATATATCTAAAAGAGCATTAAGAACTTTAAGATTAATCTCTAAAATTTATCCGTTTCTTACTGTACACTTTAGCCCTTCTCAATTTATGACCAATTAAAATCTCCCTTATACATCTTTCTATCGAAGATCTGCTATTAGTATAGAGTTTATACTTTTTCATAAGTTCTAAGAATCCTTCATATCACCTCAAGATTTTTCATACTACTCTTTAAATAGTATATCATTTAAAATAAGGACTGACAGAAAGTCGTACGATATTTGCTATGTTCTACTATAAAAATCTCACTAACTAAAATAAACATCCTTGAATATTCGTCTAGTTTATTAGAAGTTGATAACATAGGAGGTAATTGATGAGAAGACAAATAAAAATTTTAATATCTTTTATGATTTTCATTTTGGTCCAAGGTCTAGTAATAAGTTCAGCTATCGGGCAAGAAGTAGTAAAATTTGCCGATCCCAATTTAGAAAAAGTAGTACGAAACACTTTAAAGATACCAGACAATCAAGCTATTACGATGGCAAAACTTAGAGAGTTAAAAATCTTGAGGGCTAGTTCAAAGAACATAAAGAGTTTATCTGGCATTGAATATGCGATTAATTTGCAAGTCTTATATCTAGATAAGAATAAGATAACTGATATTAAACCACTGGCAAAGCTTACTAATCTTCAGGAGCTAAGCCTTGGGGCAAACGAGATAACTGATATAAGTCCATTAGCTAACCTAACTAGCCTCCGAAAGTTAAATCTAGGCTCAAACCAGATAGAAAATATTAGCGCATTATCTAATCTTACAAACCTTCAAGAGC
>JACIXS010000244.1 GCA_014360335.1 bacterium
ATTCCTGCCAATGTAAACCATGAGAATCTTCACCCTATAGGAATTGGTATATCTGTACGGTGCAAGGTCAATGCTAATATAGGAAGCTCTCCGGTCGAAGCTAGCGAGGAGATTGAGTTAGAAAAGCTAGAAACCGCTATAAAATATGGTGCAGATACAGTTATGGATTTGAGTACTGGTGGAGATCTTAATAAAATACGAGAAAAGATTATAGAAAGGAGTACTGTTCCAGTTGGGACCGTTCCTGTATATCAATTAGCAGAAGAATTTAATGATATAAGGGATATAAAAGAGGACGATTTTGTAGATATCGTTGAGCTTCATGCCAAGCAAGGTGTTGACTTTATGACTATCCATGCAGGTATACTTAAAGAACATCTTCCACTTGTAGAGAAGAGAGTAATGGGTATAGTAAGTAGGGGAGGAAGTATACTTGCCTGCTGGATGGCTTATCATAATAAACAGAATCCGTATTATGAAAGGTTTGACGACATTTTAGAGATAGCTAGGAGGTATGATGTTACTCTAAGCCTTGGCGACGGATTAAGGCCAGGATGTCTTGCGGATGCTAATGATTCTGCCCAATTTGCCGAGTTAGAAGTTTTAGGAGAACTTACAACAAGGGCTTGGCAGAAGGATGTACAGGTTATAATAGAGGGTCCTGGACATATCCCTATAGATAAGATTGTGATGAATGTGGAAAAGGCTAGGAGAATCTGTAGAGAAGCTCCCTTCTATGTTCTTGGACCTATAGTAACCGATATTGCTCCCGGTTATGACCATATTACTTCTGCTATTGGCTCTGCTATAGCAGGTTGGGCTGGTGCATCTTTTATCTGTTATGTCACTCCTTCTGAACATCTAGGTCTCCCTACGGTAGAGGATGTTAGAGTAGGTGTTATATCTGCTAGAATCTCTGCCCATGTAGCAGATTTGGCTAGAGGGATTAAGAAAGCAAGAGAATGGGATGATGAGATGTCTAAGGCAAGATTTGCTTTTGATTGGGAGAAACAATTTAGATTGGCTATGGACCCAGATAGGGCTAAAGAGATTTATACTAGGTCTTTACCTGGGGAGGCTTACAAAACTAGTGAGTTTTGCTCTATGTGTGGAGCAAAATTCTGTGCTATAAGATTAACAAAAAAGGCTCTTGAGAATATATGATAAGAGATAATGTCCAAAAGATATTAAGCGAACTGCCTCTAGGGGTTGAGCTGGTTGCTGTTATAAAGGGGAGGTCTCTTGAAGATATCCTGACCGCTGTAGAGGCTGGAGTAAAGATTTTAGGAGTAAACTATATAAAAGATGTCCGTAATCTATTTCCTTTGATAAATAGAAAGGTAAGCTGGCATTATATAGGTATAGCTAAAGTAGAGAAGCATGACCTTTTAAGAAGGAAGTATCTAGAGGCCTTTGATATGATAGAGACTATAGATTCAATAGAGTTGGCTGAGGAATTAGATAAAAAATGTGCTAATATAGGAAAAACTATGCCAATACTTATTGAGGTGAACATAGCTAAAGAGCCTCAAAAGTCCGGCGTGGTTCCAGATAAATTAGAAGATATGATTAGAGAGGTTTCATCTCTTAAATATGTAAAGATTATGGGGTTAATGACAATGGGACCACTAGTTGATGACTCTGAAAAACTAAGACCTTACTTTAGAGAGATGAAGAGATTATTTGACTATGTAGGTTCTCTTGGTTTGCCCAATGTAGAGATGAAATATCTTTCTATGGGTATGAGCGATTCATACAAGGTCGCTATCGAAGAAGGGGCAAATATAGTAAGAATAGGAACTAAATTGTTTGAAGGGTAAAATTTTATTCTAATTCTTATAGAGGAGGCATAGTTCAGAGATGGGACTGTTAATTTTATTTTCTACTAGTTTCTTAGTAGGTTTCTCTGGAGCTTCTGCACCAGGTCCATTAATGACTTTGGTTTTAGCTCAGAGCAGTATAAGTGGATGGAGAAAATCATTAGAGATTGTTACAGGTCATGCCATTCTAGAAGGGATTTTGATAGTTCTACTCCTTCTCGGTTTTCAAACATTTCTCAATACCCCTATATTCCTTAGGACATTTAGCTTTATAGGGAGTCTATTCTTGATATATTCAGGAGTAACTTTATTCTTAGATATTATCAGGAGCAGAATCTTTTCTTCTTCAAATTCGGACGACCCTCCTGAGGCGAAGGTATATTCCTTTAATCCTTCTTTGGTCCTCGCAGGAGCTTTGACATCTTTGGCTAACCCCTATTGGCTTTTATGGTGGCTTACCGTAGGGGTTTCTTTTATCGCTCAAGCTAAAAGCTATCTAATTATAGGGCTCTTGACCTTTTATATAGGGCACATCTTATCAGACTATCTCTGGTATCTTTTTATTGGTATTATAGGAGGAAGTTTGGCTCTTCCGTTTTGGAGGAAAGTCTATAGATATATACTCATTGTCGCGAGTTTCTTCTTAGTTGGCTTTGGGATATACTTTTTGCAATATGCCTTATTGGGTAGGGCTTAAATCTTAGAAGATATTGTGATAGAATATTCTTAAAATTAATAAAGTAGGAGGTTTGTATGGCGGTTTTACAGGTCAATTTCTTATCTAAATATCTTATGATGGATACACAAGTAACAGTCATTATCCCCACATTATTATCTAAGGACCTACAAAATCCGTTAGAAACCGTATATAACAGAGATAAAAAATTCCCAACACTATACCTACTTCATGGTTTTTTAGGAGACCATACCAATTGGCTCAGGTATACTGGCATAGAAAGATATGCCAATGAAAAAGGAATTGCTGTGGTTATGCCATCTGCATATAACAGTTTCTACACCGATATGGCCCATGGGATAAGATGCTGGTCCTATATCTCAGAAGAATTGCCTCTAGTTATGAGGTCTCTATTCCCTCTGTCAGATAAGCGTGAGGATAACTTTGTGGCTGGATTATCTATGGGTGGGTATGGTGCTATGAAGTGGGCTCTTAGAAGACCTGATTTCTTTAGTGCAGGTGCAAGTCTCTCTGGTGCTTTGGATATCGTTGAGATTATAGAATCTGCTGAAGGTATATCTAAACCGTTCCATGAAAATCTATTTGGAGACTTGACCAAGGTAAAAGGTAGTGAGAATGACCTATTCTATCTAGCTGAAAAACTTAAGAATGAGAATCTAGAGGCACCTAAGATATATATAGCATGTGGTACTGAGGACCGTCTATATCCTGCTAATGTAAGGTTCAAGGAACATCTTCAGAAACTTGGTTATGAGGTGACTTATGAAGAGGGACCTGGTGGGCACGACTGGAGCTTTTGGGATAGGTATATAAAGAAGGTTTTAGACTGGCTATTCTCTTACTGAGGAATTTGCTGGATAAAATTAAGGTGCGGGGTTTTAGCTCCGCACCTTTCTATTCACTCTTTATATCTAAAGCATTCCATACAAACTATCTTTCCGTCCTGAATTCTTCCCTTTGTTTCCATAAAGAACTCTCCACATACCTCACACTGTAAACTGTTAAAGATTCTTGCCCTTTCAGGTTCTTCTATATCTATCCATCTTATATCTGCTATATCTTCTTCTTTAGCGTTTAAAAGATACTCTATCCTTTCTTGCCTTATCTTATTGAATCTCTCCTTCTCCTCTTCAGTAGCGGT
>JACIXS010000245.1 GCA_014360335.1 bacterium
CACATGCACCCAAGTCAAAATTTATGGCTGTTTGAATTTTCTGAGTGCTTCCGTTGTGCAATTTCGAGCGTCTCGATATATTATGTCCCAAATTCAGACATCCGCGTGAAAAGTTATGACCATTCGAATTTCTCGAGAGCTTCCGTTGCTTAATTTCGAGTGTCTCGATATATTATGTACCAAATTCGGACATCCGTGTGAAAAGTTATGACCATTCGAATTTCTCGAGAGCTTCCGTTGTTCAATTTCGAGCGTCTCGATATATTATTTTCCCGAATCGGACATCCGAGTGAAAACTTATGACCATTCGAATTTCTCGAGAGCTTCCTTTGTTCAATTTCGAGCGTCTCGATATATTATGCGCCTGAATCGGACATCCGTGTGAAAAGTTTTGACCATTTGAATTTCTTGAGAGGTTCCGTTGTTCAATTCCGTGCGTCTCGATATATTATGCGCCTGAATCGAACCTCCGAGTGAAAAGTTATGACCATTTGAATTTCTCGAGAGCTTCTGTTGTTCAATTTCGTGCGTCTCGATATATTATGCGCCTGAATCGGACATCCGAGTGAAAGGTTATGACCATTTGAATTTCTCGAGA
>JACIXS010000246.1 GCA_014360335.1 bacterium
CGCTCTTGTAGTCCTCTGACGGTGAGGGTAAGTAGTACCCAAGGTGAGGGCGTGTAGCCCTCTCAAGGCGAGGACATGTAGTCCTCTGGAGGTGAGGGCGTGTAGCCCTCTCAAGGCGAGGACATGAGGTCCTCTGATGGCGAGGACATGTAGTCCTCTCAAGGTGATAGGTACAAGTACCCAAGGGTCCACCCTTATGAGAAAGCAAGAGATCGACTCATCGAGAGGGCCGGTCATCCCAAATCCACAAGATTTGGACATTAGATGTAGGAAATCTATGCAGTTAACATGATTTTTAGGGATGCAGATGCATGCAACCTTTGTCGTGAAATTTGGTAAATGCGGACTTCATATGAAACAATGCAATGTAATGGAAAGTTGTACAATGTTCATGACATTCTTTCCCTATTTTGTGATTTTGATTTTGATTTAAATTTTTTTTTTTTTTGGAAAACACAGATTGACTGTCCTTTTGAAAGAGGTGATAATTCATGCAACCTCATCCCATCTTTTTGCAAATCTCTCCGGGAACTCCCTCAGAGTGTATGTTCTGTTTGATTTAGTCACTTGACCATTTTGGAGTGACGGCAATGGAGTCGTTTGATGTTTAATCAATCCATTGAAATTCCAGGGTTTGTCTCCCCCCCTTTTTCTTTCTTGTTTAAAAACATCGACGGGTGAGAACTTTTGATCTGCCCCTATGTTCACTTGAGGCTCATGCACGATGTCCCTCATTGCCC
>JACIXS010000247.1 GCA_014360335.1 bacterium
ACATGGTATAAACTCTTCCAAAAGTATGGAGATTACTATGGAGGCAGTGGAATAAGGATAGCCCCTGGTGCTCCAACACTTCAAACATTCTATGTAGAAAGGAAAGGATTGGACTTTGTTGTCCTAAAGAGAAATCCTTACTATTGGAAAGTAGATACCGCAGGTAATCAATTACCATACATAGACGAGATATTTGTCTCAGATATCAGAAATAAAGAAGTAGCAAATATGAAGATAGCATCAGGAGAGGTAGATTTGGCAGAGATAAATACTACTATGGAAGACTATCCTTTCTATATGGAGAATAGAGAGAAGGGAGGATACAGGGTTCTTCTCTGGCAATCAATTATAGGTGCAGACGTAGCATACCAGCTTAACCTTACATATAAAGAAGACCCAGTATTGAGAGATATATTTAGGGATGTAAGGTTCAGAAAAGCACTATCACTTGCACTAAATAGGGACGAAATAAATAAGGTCCTCTACCTTGGATTAGGGACACCAAGACAGGCAACGGTAATCCCTCAATCTCCATACTATGAGGAAGCTTTTGCTAAGGCTTATATAGAGTATAACCCTAAAGAGGCAAATAGACTCTTAGATGAGATGGGATTGAAGCGTGGACCAGATGGATACAGATTAAGACCGGATGGGAAGAAACTTGAAATACTTCTCGAATATGAA
>JACIXS010000248.1 GCA_014360335.1 bacterium
ATCAGACAGATGAAAAAGATAATACTTTTCCTTTTGTTGATATCTAATATAGGTTTGTTAGAGATAACTTCAGGAAGTCTTATAGCTGAATACATAGCTAGTATGGAACCCAAGATAGACTATTTTGCTACGGTTAAAGTTACTGTGGGTAACTCCTCTGATAAGATGGAAGTATTAAAGATTGGAGAGTATACAAGTTTCAGCATAAAGGGGAAGGTCTCCAAGATTTATATCGTAAAAAAAGGAGATATGTATTCCGTAGTTACCGAAGAACCAGTAAATATAGGGGCCTTACTTTGGGCTTATAGATTCTCAAAAGATACAAGTTTAATAAATAAAAATTACTACGTTGTATTTGAGGGGTATGAGAATATAAACAATATAAAAACGATGAGAGTAGTGTTCAACCCAAGATATAAGAGTGGTATAAGGAGAACTGTCTGGATTGGGGTATCTCCTAAGATCTTAATAAAACTAGAATATAGAGACCAGAGAGGAAATCTTATAAGGGCTAGAGAGATAGAGAGTTTGCAGATAAATCCTAATTCAGGTAAGAAAAGGGCTATAGAAGCTCTTTTTGAAAGAGGGATAAAGGTTCCAACTAGAGAAAAACTTCTATCGCCTCAAGAGGTAGGTAAACAGCTAGGCATAGATTTGATATTACCAACCGCTCTGCCTATTGGATATGAATTTATAGGTGCGGATATACCCCAAGATGAAACCGCACAACTTGTATTTTCAGATGGTATAGGATTTATATCAATCTATCAGATAAAGATCCCTTGGTGGGCAAGACAGAATTTCCCACTAGAAAAGAAAAGTTATATAGAATGGGAAAGTTTAGGGATACACTTTATCATTATAGGAGACTTGCCTCAAGATATGTTGTTAGAGGTAGCAAACAGTATGAAAAATAAATAAGGAGGGGCTACCCCCCCTCCTTAAAGCTTATGGATGTAATCTCTTATATTTAGCTTCTAGCTGTTCTCTTGTCTCTATATGGTCAGGATCTGGCTGAGGAGCTCCTACTGCACATACCTCAGCGCACTGCTGTGTGTTATATACAGGAACACACTCAGTGCATTTATCAGGGTCAATAACATAAGGAGACCCTTCTGTGATAGCCTCGTTTGGACATACAGTTATACAGGCTCCACATTCAATACAATCCGCAGTAATCTTAAATGCCAATAAAATCACCTCCAAATCTTAAGT
>JACIXS010000025.1 GCA_014360335.1 bacterium
GGTGGGATACGGTAGGTGTATATGGAGGCCCTTTAAATTTGACACCAAATCTGGATGCTATAGCTAAAGAAGGCACTATATTTAATCTTGCCTTTACTAATCAACCAGTATGCGCACCTGCTAGAGGTTGTATCTTTACAGGACAGTATGCAACTACACATAGGGTTTGGAGAAATGGATTAGGACTTAAAGTAGAGGATAATACTCTGGCACATTGCTTTAAGAAGGCGGGATATAAAGTTGGTTATATTGGTAAATGGCATCTATCTCCTGATGAACTTGGTCCTGGTTATGTTCCTCCAGAGTATAGAGCAGGTTTTGAAGATTATTGGGAAGTGGCTAACCTTTTAGAATTTACCTCTCATCCTTATGATACCAATCTTTACGATAAAGATGGTAAGCTTATTCATATTGATGGTTATAGGGTAGATGCATTAACTGAGAGAGTTATAAACTTCATTGAACAGTCAAATAATGACCCTTTCTTCTTAGTTGTATCATACCTAGAACCACATCACCAGAACGATATGGATAGATTTGTTGCTCCAGATGGATATAGAGAAAAGTATCTCAATTCTTTTGTTCCGTATGACTTGAGACCTTTTCCTGGAGACTGGCAGGAACAGTTACCAGATTACTATGGGTGTATAGCTAGATTAGATGAGTGTTTTGGAAGGATAGTAGATACGCTTAAAGCTAAAGGTATCTTTGAAAATACTATTATAGTCTTTCTCTCTGACCATGGCTGTCATTTTAGAACTAGAAATACTGAGTATAAGCGTAGTTGCCACGAGTCTTCTGTTAGAATTCCATTAATTATCTATGGTCCAGGATTTAATAAATCTTTAGTGATTCCTGAGTTGGTAAGCCTAGTAGATGTTGCACCTACAATTCTAGATGCAGTAGGTCTTCCTATACCGAGGGGTATGCAGGGTAAAAGCGCTATACCACTTGTTAATAGGGATATCAAAGACTGGCAGAATGAAGTCTTTATTCAAATAAGTGAGTCTTGCGTAGCTAGAGCTATTAGAACTGAGAGGTGGAAGTATTGTATAATAGCAGAAGATAAAGATGGCTGGTTAGATTCTAGAAGTGACACCTATGTAGAATATCAGCTATATGACCTCTATGCTGACCCTTACGAGCTTGTTAATTTGGCAGGAAGAAGAGAATATAGGGAGATTGCTAATAAGTTAAAAGAGAAACTATTAAATAGGATAGAGGAAATAGAAGGAGAAAAGCCTAAGATCTTAGATAGAAAATTCTATCCATAATATAAAAGAAAGGAGATGGAGTAAATGAATCTTATATTTATAATGCTTGATAGTTTTAGACAGGACCATATAAGTTTATACAATGAGGGTAAGCCTGTATTTGAAGGGGTTCCTCCCTGTAAGACTCCAAATCTAGATAATTTTGCTAAAGATAGTGTAGTATTTTATAATGTGTATCCAGAAGGATTGCCAACTATTCCAGTTAGAACCGAACTAATGACTGGTCAACAAACCCTTCCTTATAGACCTTGGCAGCCATTGACTAAAGAGGATATAACGATAGCTGAAATCCTTAGAGAGGAAGGGTATATCTGCGGACTAATTTCTGATACTTATCACTATAGAGCCCCGGGTATGAATTTCCATAGAGGGTTCCACTCTTATAGATGGATAAGAGGACAGGAATATGACCCTTACACATCTTGGAAGTCGAAGAGGAATGTAGAAGATTATGTCAATGAGAATTATACTCCAGAGTGGAGAGCTAGAGTAGAACAGTACCTTAGTAATACTGATGATATGGAAGATGAGGATAAGAGGTTCCCTGCTCAGGTGGTCTCTCAGGCTATAGAGTGGTTAAAGAAATGTAGAGACCATAAAAAGATTTTCTTATGGATAGATTCTTTTGACCCACATGAGCCTTGGGACCCTCCCAAAAGGTTTGATAAGTATACCGACCCAAACTATAAAGGCCCGAGATTAATACTTCCAATGGGGGGAAGAGCAAGTGATTGGGCTACTCCAGAAGAGATAAAGTACATTCAAGGTTTATACGCTGGAGAGGCTGAATTTGTAGACTATTGTCTAGGCGCTCTATTTAATACATTAGAAGAATTAGGCTATTACGAAGATTCTCTTATAATTATAACCGCTGACCATGGACATCCGCTCTGTGACCATGGAAAGTTTTTAAAGGGCGCTGATAGGATGTATAGTGAATTGCTTAAGGTGCCTTTCGTTATGAGATTCCCAAAAGGTGAGTTTGCTGGAAAGAAGGTCTCAGCTCTTATTCAATTCCAAGATGTTCTTCCTACTATACTAGATATAATTGGGTTGAAGAACAATACATCTAGTATGCATGGTAGAAGCTTCTTACCAGTAATAAAAGGAGATAGAGATAATCATCGTGATGGAGTAATAATAGGCTATTATGAAGGTATAGATAGATGTATAAGAGATTTACATTGGAGCTATATACAACGACCTGAAGGTGAACCAGATGAGCTTTATAATTTAGACAAAGACCCCAAAGAGAGGAATAATCTTATAGATAAATATCCGGAGGAGGCGCTTAGGCTTTCATCTATGTTTGGCTCTTACTTTAGAAATAGAAAATCTGGAAGAATTGTAAAGGGTGTGCAGGGTAAATATGAAATGAGCTCAAGTAGTGTAGAGTAGCTTATATCAAAGAAGAGAATGTGTAATGGAAAAGAAGAATGGAGTAAGGAGAAGGCTAATCATCTGCAGACTTGAATACGTCCTCTAAAGCCTTCTCCTCCCAATTGTCTATATGAGTCCTTACTTCTTCTAGAAGTTGAATATATTTTCCTATGGCTTCTATTATATTGTATCGATTAGTGTATAGGATATCTCTCCATACAGAGAAGCTACTGTGTGCCAATCTTGTCATATCCTTATAGCCTCTACCTGAATAGGCTATGTTTCCATTAACTTCATTCTTGGCTATTACACTAAGGCAGGTAGAGAGTAATTGAGGGAGATGGCTTATGTAGGCTACGAGTTTATCGTGGCTTTCTGGGTCTATGAAAACAGGTTTAGCTCCAAGTATTTCTACTATCTCTTTTACAGTAGAGATAGCCCTATCCGATGTGTATTTTGTTGGAGTCAGAAAATAAGTTGCATTTATAAAGAGGTCCTTTTTAGCATAATCTATCCCGGTTTTTTCTGAACCTGCCATAGGATGTCCACCTATATATCGGGATAACTGTTCCTTTGATAGATTTTCTAACTCTTTTATTATAAATCCCTTTGTGCTTGCCACATCTGTTACTATGGTATTTTTAGTTTTTTCTAATACTAATCTAATAAAATGAGGTACGACTGATACTATTGGACATACAAAGATTATATCTAATTCCGGTGGGGAATCCAAAGGTGCTACTTCATCGATTATCTTCATCTTAAGAGCCTTCTCTAAAGGCTCTTTTGACCTATTCATTCCAACGATTCTGTATCCTTTTTCTTTAAGAGAAAGGGCAAGAGACCCCCCTATAATACCTAGTCCTATTATTCCTATAGACCTCATATGCTTCTTCCAACCGCTTCTGCTACCTTTGCTAGTTCTCTCATTAGTGTTTGGAACATCGGGATATTCAAAGATTGTGCCCCATCGGAAAGGGCCTTCGCTGGTTCTGGGTGAACCTCTATTATCAATCCATCAGCACCCGCAGCTATTGCCGCTTTTGCCATAGCAGGAACTAGTTGCCATCTTCCTGTCCCATGGCTAGGGTCTACGATTACTGGTAAATGACTAAGTTCATGTAGAAGTGGAACCGCTGTAAGGTCTAAAGTAAATCTCGTAGCCTGTTCAAAGGTCCTAATACCTCTTTCACAGAGTATCACCTGATGGTTTCCTCTAGACATTATATACTCTGCTGCTAGAAGAAACTCTTCTATGGTTGAACTTAATCCTCTTTTTAGAAGAACCGGCAATCTGGTTTTGCCTACCTCTGTCAGAAGGGGGAAGTTACTCATATTTCTAGTGCCTATTTGGAGTATATCAGCGTATTGACTTACAAGCTCTACATCTCTTGGGTCTAGCACCTCAGTAACTATAGGTAAACCTACCTCTTTTCCTGCCTGATATAATAATTTTAACCCTTCCTCTCCCAACCCTTGGAAGCTGTATGGAGAAGTCCTAGGTTTAAATGCCCCGCCTCTTAAAATCTTGGCATTTGCCGCTTTTATAGCTCTAGCTGTAAGCATAATGCTTTCTTCGTTTTCTACAGCGCAAGGTCCAGCCATTACTACTACCTCATTTCCCCCTATTACTACCCCTTTTACATTTATCTGTGTCCCTTCCTTTTTCCACTCTCTGCTTGCCAATTTATAAGGCTTCAGTATAGGTATAACCCTTTCTACACTTGGAAGGGATTCTAACTGTTGTGCAAGTAAGAGCTTATGTTCGCCTTTAGCTCCAATGACCCCTATTATAGTCTTTTCTACCCCCCTTGAAACATTTACTCCATACCCTAAGTTTTTGATTCTTTCACATATTAGTTCTATATCCTTTTCTGTAGCATTATCAGAGAGTACTATTACCATATTCGCCTCTCTTATACATTCGTAAAGTCCCGGAGTTCAATCATTTTAGTATACCTCCTAATATTTCCGGTGTTATATTTCTAAATTCTCTTACATCTCCTATCTTTAGAGGAATTATAAATGATAAAGAGCTTGTAGTAGCCTTTTTATCTACATAGAAATATGGGATCAGGTCTTGAGGATTTAATTTTTTAAGTTCAGTTGGTAGGTTAAACCTCTCTAAGAGGGCTTTAACTCTATCTTTTAAAGATGGGTCAGTAACTCCTATGGCTTCTCCTAGTTTAATAGCATACATAATGCCTATTGCTACTGCTTCTCCGTGCAGATATCTTCTATAATTAGTGGCTGATTCTATAGCATGGGCAAATGTATGTCCTAAGTTTAGAATCTTTCTTATAGCCTTATCCTTTTCATCCATCTTTACTATCTTTGCCTTTAATTTAATAGCCTTCTCTATAGCAGTGATCAAGGGATATTTTCCTCGTTCAAGGATAGAGAAGAAATCTTCTCCACCTATAATCCCTGCCTTTATTATCTCTGACCAACCAGAGCTTAGCTCTCTCTTAGGGAGCGTTTCTAAGAAGTTTACGTCTATTAATACCCCTTTAGGCTGATAGAAAGCTCCAACTAGATTTTTCCCTTGGGGGAGGTTTACCGCTACCTTACCTCCAATACTGGCATCGACCTGGGCTAATAGAGTTGTCGGTATCTGATAAAAGTCTATACCTCGCATATAGGTAGCAGAGATAAAGCCTCCTGTATCACAGATGACTCCGCCACCTAGGTTTATGATACAATCACTACGAGTGAATTTATTCTCTACCAGGACCTTATAACCTTTCTCTACAGACCTTAGTGTCTTATACCTTTCACCATCTGGTAGTATTAATGTTTCTACCTTGGTAAATCCATCTTTAATAGAATCTATTACTCTCTTTCCATAGATGTTCCATACTGTATTATTAGTTACGATTAAAGCCTTCCTAGCCTCTTTAGAAGAAAAGAGGCTATTAAATTCCTCTAAGATTCCTTTGCCTATATAGATACTATAACTATTCTCTCCAAGCTTTATCTTCACCGTCCTCATAAGTTGAAGACTATTATATTGGCTAAAATAAGATATAGCAAATAGATTCCGAATGATACTCCAGAGTCAACTTATTGGAACTATTTTCTTGTTCTCAATATAGTTTAACTGTTTATTGACTTAAAGTTAACTCTAGGGTCTATAATTAATTTAGCAGATAAAAGGCATTGGTAGTGTATTTATAACTATTATACAGGGGGTAATATTATGAAAACAGAAGTGATTCATCTTAGAGAAGATAGACCTGTTACACTAACTACTTATATTTTAGACTCATCTCAAGAGATCTTATGGGGGAAAAGACCAGCAGTTGTAATATGCCCTGGGGGAGCTTTTCTTTTTACATCTGATAGAGAGGCGGAACCTGTAGCGCTAGTTTTTCTTGGAGAAGGATATCATGCTTTTATTTTGAGATACACTACTGCAAATATGGGAGTTAAAAAAGTCTATCCCGACATTCTTTATGACCTTGCAAGTGCAGTTTCTTTGATTCGGCAGAATGCAGAAAGATGGAATATTGACCCTAATAAAATTGTCATTGTTGGTTTTTCTGCAGGAGGAGCTTTGGCATCTCTTTATAGTGTTCATTGGCATAGGGAATGGTTAAGTAGTTCTATGAATGTCCCCGAGGAATTATTAAAACCGAGTGCAGTTATTCTCGCCTATCCTGGAGTTGATTATGTAACAATGTATGAGATATTTAAAAACCGTAGTGGTGCATCTGCAGAAATGTTCTTAAAATCAACATCAGTAACGGTTGGCTCCGAAGATATTTCTGTAGAGATGTTGAAAGAAATTAGTGCAGTGAACTATGTTGATAGTAATACTCCTCCTACATTTATATGGACTACCGCAGATGATGAGTATGTGCCTGTTGAGAGCATAATAACATATGTACAAGCACTTACTCGACATAAAGTGCCATTTGAGTTCCACGTTTTTGAAAAAGGTGGGCATGGTCTTTCTCTTGCAGATAAGACAACTGCTAAGATCCCAGAACAGATAAATCCTTCTGTAGCAGAATGGATAAAGCTTGCTTTAGATTGGTTGGAAAGACACTTTGTATAATCTGAAGGAGGGATAACTGTGAAATATAGAGAGATGGGAAAACTAGGCATAAAAGTTTCTGCATTAGGATTTGGTGCTATGAGACTTCCTACAAAGGGAAGTTTTAGTGATGTGGATGAAGCTAAATCTATCGAAATGATTAGGTATGCTTTGGATTATGGTGTAAATTATATAGATACTGCCTACGTGTACCACGGAGGGCAGAGTGAAGTTATAGTCGGAAAGGCACTGAGAGATGGATATAGGGACAAGACTTATATAGCAACAAAACTTGCTGTATGGCTTGTGAATAATGAGGCAGATATGGATAAGATGTTGAAAGAACAGCTTGAAAGACTTAATACTGATTATATAGATTTTTACCTGCTTCACGG
>JACIXS010000249.1 GCA_014360335.1 bacterium
CCATAGTCAGTCTCTACAATAGCAGGATAGTTCGATAATGGTGGTAGAGGCTGATACCTGGCAGGAAATTTTCCCCTGTATAAAGCTAAAGCCCTTCCTGTATTTACTTGCGATTTTATTCTAAATCTTGGCGATGGGATAAACTCAGCAGATATCCCTTCAAATATAGGACCTATCCCTTTATCAAAGTAATCCAAATTACAAGGACCTTCAATACCCTCTATATTTACTCCTAATAGTTCTGACAGTACTGGATTACCTCTTTTATTCCCCCACTCATCATAAAAAGATGTCTCAAATGTGGCTACCAATGTTCCACCATTTTTAACCCAATCCTCTATTATCTCTGCAATGTCATTAGAAATGCAAGCTACATTGGGTAGGATAAGGACTTCATAATTTCCAAGATTCTCTTCAATCCCTCTTTCATCAAGTACATCGAATGGGATATGACTTCTAGTAAGAGCTTCAAAATATCCAGTGAATGCCTTAAAATGGTCTCCTGCTCTAATATATCTTGTAAGTTTCTCCCCTTCCTGTGTAAAATCTGTTACTGGAACCGTCGCTCTATAATAGTCTGCAGTCTTTATTGACCACATTAAGGCTACTTTTGCTACAGATTCTGTCTTCTCTAGGTATTCTTCATTATCTTCTATAAACTTATTCATCTCCCCCGCTGATTCTGCTCCTGGATCGAATATATTCGCATAATATTCTCCATACCAGGGTGATGCCCCATGGGCTATTGTATCCGCGTATAGAAGCTTTGTTTCTGCTGGAGTTAATGAATAATGGTCCCAACCACAATTTTTACCTGCTATAAATATCACAGTTGGTTTACCATTTGCCTGTGTCTCCAGTAGTTTTGCAGACATAGCTGGCTTCCAAAGAGGGACCTTTGTTAAGTCTCCTCCAATAAATCCACCTTCTGCCCCAATTATATCCTGATAGGGGGCAAGCCTTCTATTGTCTCTACCATTAGGCCAACTGGGCCAGAGACCCTGCCCATTCATATAGATTATAGCTTCAGGTTTTACCTCTTTTAGAGAATTGTAGGCATCCCTCATATAATCAGTTATACTTTCATATCTAAATTCTATAAACTCTTTCCAAGTCTGGTCCTCCCAATCTTCTTTTGTCGGCAGTTCTTTCCCATAGAGCCTTTTAAATTTTTCTCTACAAGCTTGGCAGTAACATCCACTAGCAATAAATATAGGACCATCTAGGAATATTCCATCTATATCATAATTTGCTAGGTCTTTTATTACTTGAAACGACCAGCTCCTATAGGTAGGGCTATTTACACAGGGAGACATACCTAACCCATAGACATCATCTATTATGCTTCCATCTTTTCTAAGTTGGACCCAGTCTTTATGCCTTTCTGCCATCTTTGGACTTAACCAATGGACATTAAAATATATTATTACTCTGATACCTTCTCTATGAGCAGATTTCAAGTATTCCCCAAGTAAGTCTAGTGGAACAGTATCAGCTACACTGGACTTAAAATAGAAGATCCCCTTTTCTCCTCCATCGTAGCCGAAAGGACCAAAGTGTTCACAATTAAAATGCAGTTCTTTCTTTCTCTTTATGGCCTCCTCTATTTTTTCTAGTCTAAATTCTGGTAGCCCTATGTCTACTATTCTTAGAGGCTTCTCCCACCAATATCCCATAGTTACTTTCCTCCTATATAAAAATTATTTAACAATTCTCTTATAATTTTGTACCTCTCATCCTCCTCATTTTCTTTAGGCAGACAATAAGTAATAATACCATCGGCTACACCTTCCTTTATAAGGTCTAAAGAAATTTTCACTGTCTCGTTTATATATCTCACATCTGGCGGTACAGAGGCACTAGAAAGTTTTGAAGCGTATACCATAATGATAAGGAACAAATTATCTCCTAAGGTTGCTCTTACAGCCCTTACCTGTGGGTCTAAAGTAGATACTGTGACTGTATCTATATTAGGTTCATTTCTAAATGGGAATATCACTCCATCTATAATATCTCCATACTGGTCCAAGAATTTATCCGTGATATCTCTATAGTATGATACAGTAAAGAGTTTTAAAGAGGGATTTATGCTGGTAGCCTTAGATTTGATCTCCTTAAGATATGCCCTAGTGAAAAAGCTTATATTGTAGTTAAAATCATCTATAGCAATCCCTATGACATTTGGATATCTTCTAGATAATTCTCCGATAGCCTCAGCCCATTTTATATAATCATACTCGTAAGGCTTTGGAGAAGGAGGCTCTGAAGGCGGAACGAGATAGACTATTACGTTTATATTCTCCTTCTGAGCCAGTGGTATAAATGCATCAACTAAGTCATTCCAATCATAGCTAGAATGCCATATAAGATATGCATAGGTATTTACCTTTAGTTTTTTAAGCCTTTCGACAAGTCTAACCGCATCAAGTCTTCTATCACTATCTCTCAGTTCTAAGTCATAGTCTCCTATAATGATCTCTTTTAATTCTCTCTTTTTTGTAACTTCAGGCTCTTTAGACATCTTATCCTCCAATCCTTTTTCTTTTAATAAAAAATAAAGCGGTAGGGATATCCCTATATTATCTCCATACCATATCTCTATAGGGCTTCCAACATCTGCCTTATAATAAGCTCCGTTAGGGGCTTGCCGTTTTAGGATTGTATCTATACACTTATTGATAATATCACTGTGGTTAGTCTTAAATGTTCTGTCGTAGAGGGTATAGAATACGATTACTGCACCTAGAGACTCTGTACAGTCAGGAGCATCATTGTTATAGTAATATGCCCCAGAAGGTAACTGATATTTTCTTATTACATCAAGCATACCAGGGATCTCTTTCATAAGATAATCATACTGCTCTGGGAATATTGTCTTTATCGCTTCTTGATGCTCTAGAAAGGATGCTATCTCTCCCATCTGGTAGATTGCACTGTGTCCATCATAAAAACCCATCATATATTCAGCCGGTGAGTAATACCACTTCTTTGTATTTGGATTATATCCTTGCATAGCCATATAATAGGCAAATTCTCCTGTCTCTAACAGTTCCTTATTATCCTCGCCTGTACAGTATAGATAATGTGCTATCGCTATAAAGGGATAGAAGAAGTAGTTATAAACTGCAGTTAGACTTATAGAATACAAAAGCGCTGGTAGTGCGTTAATGGTATTTTTAGCAAATTCTTTGTATCTCTGGTCTTTCGTTAATTCATAGGCACAAAGGAAAAGCTCTGTGAATTCACAATTGTAAAGAGAAACAGGCGATTCTATATACCTGGAGCCGTCATAGTAATACCAGGTCCAGTCTTTATTTCTAATCTTTTCAGCGATATCAGCGACCTCTATCACTCTTTTTTTATAACTCTCATTTTTTGTAAGAAGATAGAGTCGATAGTACATCATACCAAAAGTATAGAGATACATAGGATAACCTTGATGCCTCTTGTATCCATATTCTAAGTCTTCGTTGGTTCTTACGTATCCTTCATATCTTATAAGGGAATCAAAAAGTAGTTCGTCTAAATCTTTAGCTTTTATGGATGATGTCATTATAGAAAATAAAAGGACTAAAATAATTATCCTCTTAAACACAAGTTCTACCTCCTATCTGAGACAATATGACAGGCAACGAAGTGCCCTTTAGATACCTCTTCTAAAGTAGGTATTTCTCTCTCGCATATATCGACCTTACTAGGACATCTTGGATTAAATGGGCACCCTTCTGGCGGATTTATAGGATTGGGAGGTTCTCCTTTAAGTTCCACATCCGCTTCCTTCCCTTTTAGACTTGGTACAGACGATAGGAGCGTAATTGTATATGGATGGAGAGGATTTCCAAATAACTCTTCTTTCTCCGCATATTCTACCACCTTACCAAGATACATAACCGCTATAGAATTAGATAAGTGCTTTACAACAGCTAAGTCATGGGATATAAATAGATAGGTAAGACCTAGTTCTCTTTGTAATTCCTCCAAGAGTTTTATAATCTGAGCCTGAACAGAGACATCTAGTGCTGATAATGGTTCATCGCATACTATAAATTCACTCTTGAGTGCGATAGCCCTGGCGATACATATCCTCTGTTGTTGCCCTCCGCTAAACTCGTGAGGATACGCATCCTTGAAGTTTGGGTCTATGCCAACCCTCTCTAAAAGCTCTTCAACCCATTTTTCTCTCTCCTGTTTTGACCCCATATTATGAATAGCAAATTGCTCTTTTATTATCGTTCCAACAGTCATCTGTGGATTAAGGGAAGAAACTGGGTCTTGAAATACTATCTGCATACGTCTTCTAAATGGTTTTAATGCCTTTTCTGAGATATTTGTTATATCTATACCATCGAATATAATATTACCCCCATCAGGATTTATTAGCCTAAGGATAAGTCTTGCTACTGTAGATTTGCCACATCCACTTTCTCCAACTAGCCCAAGAGTTTCTCCCTTTCTTATATTGAAAGAAACATCCTCTACAGCATGGACTAATGCCTTACCTCTAGGGAAATATTTTCTTAAATTTCTCACTGAAATCAAAATTCTATCCTTCATTTATGCCCTCCTATACAACCAACAGGCAGAATAGTGGTCAGTATCTATATCAAATAGAGGAGGGGCTTCCTCTTTACATATATCCATAGTGTTTGGACACCTAGGATGAAACCTACAACCACTTGGTGGATCTATCAGATTGGGGATAGTTCCAGGAATAGGGATCAGCTCCTTATCAACCTCTATATCAGGAACCGCATCTAACAGTGACTTAGTATATGGATGTGATGGATTATAAAGTATATCCTTTGTTCTCCCTGTTTCCATCATATTACCAGCATACATTATTATAAGCCTATCGCAAAAGTTAGTTGTCAAAGCTAGGTTATGTGTGATAAGTATAACCGACATACCGAATTCTTCTTTCATCCTCTTTAACAATCTTATTATCTGTGCCTGTATCGTTACATCAAGAGATGTGGTAGGCTCATCTGCTATAAGAAGTTTAGGCCTACATATGAGTGCCAATGCGATCATTACACGCTGTCTCATTCCACCACTAAATTGAAACGGATATTCTTTCATCCTTTCCTCCGGTAGGGGAATCCCGACCAATCCTAACATCTCTTTAGCTCTTTCATACGCCTCACTTCTACTACACAAGTTGTGCCAGAGTAGAGGTTCCATAACCTGTTGTCCGATAGTAATAACTGGATTTAGAGAGCTCATTGGGTCCTGAAAGACAATCCCTATATCTTTACCCCTCAAATCTCTCAATTCTTCCCTAGATAGATTGAGGATATCTTTTCCATCAAAAATTATAGAACCACTTACAATCCTTCCATTCGCAGGAAGAAGCCTCAGTATAGAAAGAACGCTCACACTCTTTCCACTTCCGCTTTCACCTACTATGCCAAGCACTTCGCCCTTGTAGAGTCTATAAGAAAGACCATCTACTGCCTTTAGAACCCCCTCTGGACGATAAAAATAAACCCTTAAATCTTCTATGCTTAGTAATAGTTCCATAACAGCCTCCTATTCTCTGGCAGAAAGGGCATCCCTTAGACCGAATGCCACAAAATTGAAACTTAGTAGAGTAAGAACTAACATACCTGCAGGAGCCAACAACATATAAGGGTTATATAAAAACTGTCCTGTAGCTTCAGAGATCATAAGTCCCCAACTTGGCATTGGTGGTCTTACTCCCAGCCCTATTAAGCTTAATCCAGACTCAAGAAGCATAACTCCAGGTATTCCACTAAATATAGCATATATAACAGGTCCTATTATATTGGGTAGAATATATCTAAACATAATTCTACTGTTACTTGCCCCCGACGCCCTAGCAGCTTCTACAAAGTCTCTACTTTTAACAGAGAGTGTTTGTCCTCTAACAAGTCTTGCCATACCCGCCCAGCCTGTTGCTGATATAGCAATAAATATGGAGAAATAGCCTCTACCTAAAACTAAAACGAGAATTATATTTAAAAGATAACTTGGGAAAGAATATATAATGTCTACTATACGCATAAGTATATTATCTATAGTTCCACCATAAAATCCAGCAGAAAGCCCTATAGTTAATCCAATAAATGTTATAAATGCTTGTGCTCCAAGTCCAACAAAGATTGCATTCCTGAGACTGTATAGTAAACGACTGAATATATCCCTACCTAATTGGTCTGTTCCTGCTAGAAACTGCCTGTTTGGAGGTGTCCAGACCGCCTCGTAGTGAACCTCATCGTATGGATAAGGAGCTAACCAAGGGGCAAATATACCCAAAAATATAAGTATGACAACAAATACTAACCCAAATACCGCTAGTCTATTCCTTTTAAATTTCCTCCATATATTAGACCAATAACTTCTACCCATTTTCTTTTTATTTTTATCGTTCTTCATAAATCCTACCTCCTAGATATCCTAATCCTTGGATCTAAGAAGAAGTAGATGATGTCAACTATAAGATTCATAACCATTAGTATAAGACCAAATATGACTGTTTGCGCCATCATTAGCGGGTAGTCTCTACTGTTTGCCGCCTGAGAGAAGTATTGCCCCATACCTGGAACTCCAAACATACCTTCAACAAATACTGTCCCTAATATTAAATGACTTATCATAGGACCAAGAATAGTCACTAGAGGTATTAATGAGTTTTTCATTGCATG
Organism: bacterium; assembly: GCA_014360335.1. Taxonomy (GTDB): domain Bacteria; phylum DUMJ01; class DUMJ01; order DUMJ01; family DUMJ01; genus DUMJ01. The sequence goes on from JACIXS010000249.1 coordinate 6,666, forward strand.
GCCAAATATAACATACCTCTCTGTTCCTCCCTTAGCCCAAGCGGTTCTAATATAGTCTTGTTTTAAGGCGTCTAAAAGTGATGTCCTCATATATCCTGCTATACTTCCTATAGGGCCAAAAGACATAGCTAAGACTGGAAGTATATAATTTTTAGGATGTCCCCAACCATAGGTGGGTAGTATAGGAATCCAGAAGCTAAACAGGAATATAACAAAAACTGCCATAACATAGTTTGGTATAGCACTAACTATCATAACTAGTGCAGAGACTAGGTAATCAATCCAACTATTCTGCTTTAATGCTGCAATAACTCCTAATGGAATGCCTATAAAAACTGCTATAGTGATAGCAAGGACAGCTATAGTAAAAGAGACGGGAAAGGTTTTTCTTATTATTTCTTCTATCGTTTGGGTAGGCCATCTAAACGAGGGACCCATATTCAAAGTGACTACGCCTTTTATAAAGGTAACATACTGTTCCCAGAGGGGAACAGTCGGACCCCATCTTTTCATCATTTCTGTTTCTACTCCCCTAATCTTATCTATCTCAGAGACTGTAAGTCCAGTAGCAGTTGTCCCTGCCTGCCCAAGTAGTATTTGAAGTTCTAGGAAGCTTCCAGGGACACTTTTGATAAGGGCAAACGCTATAAGGCTTAGTATTAATAGATTAAATATTATCCAACCTAAACGTTTTACTATGTATAGAGCCATCTTTCTCCTCCTTCTAGATAAACTTCAGGGGGGATTTATCCCCCCTGAAGGTATCAATTGGAGATTATTTAGTCTTAATATAAGCAAAGGATACTGGGAATCCTACAAGATATCTGTTGAATGGAACATCAAAGTTAGACCTAACTAATCTTGCTGCCATAGGTTGCAAGAGGACGAAAGATCTAGTCCACCCATAGCCATACATATTTAAGTCTCTTATCTTATTTGCCTGCCTATATAGTTCCAATCTCTTATTTGGATCAGTGGTCTTTTGTGCTTGCTGAACTAGACTAAGCATCTTCCTAGCCTCAGGGGTGGACCTTCTATAGATTATGTCTCTCTGCTTTTTAGTAATCTCAGATGCTTTTTCTGTATTTCCTGTCTTTAGAACTTCTGTCTTTTGTAATTCTAATTTTACATACTCTACTATATCCTTACGCTTCAAGCTTCCAGCTAGTGCCCCTTCTACATAGTTAAGTGTGAGTGGAGCTGCCGGGTCCGGATAGAGTATAGAAGCTCCGGAGAAGGACATAGTTGGCTCATCATGAAGTTGCCAGATCTTTACACTCCAGACCCCTACCTCTAAGCTGTCTATGATTACCTTTATACCAAGATTCTTTTCCCACTCAGATTTGACAGCTAAGATCAATGGGTCTGTAGCTTGATTAGGATTTATTAGAAAATGTATAGTTGGAAATCCTTTCCCACCAGGATATCCAGCCTCAGCTAAGAGCTTTCTTGCAGTTTCTGGGTCATATCTAAATTTCTCTAGAACTTCCGGATCATTTGCGGTTGACCCAGGGATTAGGTCTGTTACCCAGCTGTAAGCTGGCTTTGCCAATCCTCTATAAACAAATTTGCATATCCTTTCCTTATCTATAGCCTTTTGAAGTGCGGTTAATACTCTTATATCATCGAATGCTGGGTGGTCGAATGCCAGGATGTAAATGACGCTAACTGTGCTCTGTGGGAATATAACCAGTTCTTTTTTCATCACTGGGTCTTTCTCAATAACTGGTAACTGTGCAGGTCCTACATTGATTAGGTCTACCTCGTTTCTTCTGTACATCAAGAACGCATCTCCACCAAGTTTACCAACTATCTTGTCTATCTCTACCTTGTCAGCATCATAGTAGTAAGGATTCTTTTCTAAGACATACTCAACGTTAGGGGTGTAAGCTACTAGTTTATATGGACCATTGGTAACTAGATTGCCAGCCTCGAATGCTTTTTTACCAAGCTTTTCTACCGATGCCTTATGTATAGGATAAAGCGTTGGTAATGTACAAGTTGTTAAGAAATCAGGATGGGGACCATCTAGAGTAATCTGAAGGGTATAATCATCTATAACTTTTATCCCTACCTGATTTGGGTCTGATATCTCAGACTGAGCATAGGCTTTAGCATTCTTTATATACCAAGCACCACCAAAGAAGCTACCTTTTCCATTCTTTGGATCGAGTATATACTTTATGCCGAATTCAAAGTCATATGCGGTAAGCTTATCACCATTAGACCACCTAGCATCTTTACGAATCTTAAAGGTATAAACAGTTCCATCTTTAGAGATAGTATAGCTCTCAGCCATACCATTTGTTAACTTCATATCTTTATCCCACTTCATTAGCCCTTCACTTAGTCCCATCATATGAACCCATATGAATCCATTGTGGAATGATAAGTCCCAAGTATTACCCCAGGAACCATGCCACCTAAATACCTTTTCGGCATAGGCAATACCCAAGAAACTACTACTTAGAATAATTAGGCTTAAACATACAATTAGAGCTCTTCTCAGACTCATCACGTTCACCTCCTACTGGAGTAATAGCAAGGCATCATCATACCAAGCAATGCCTTGACCATCAAACTCTAACACAACCTTTATGCCGGTGATGCCTTCGGGAAGTTTATCGGTTATTGATAGTTTCTTCCAAGTGCTAGTTCCATTTACAGATTCTGTTACTTTCTCCCCTATAACTTCATCACCCTTTAGATAGATAACTTTAGCCTTTGCTCCATCCCCTTTTACCAGTTCGGTCTTTACATATATTGAAAATACAAGATTTTTGCCGGCACTTGCCTCTATCACCTCTGCGTAGGTTGCTACTGATTTTATTGGGTCCCAAGTGGCTATTTTAAGAGAGCCATATGTAGCTCTTCCTACATCTCCATCCCAGCTTACTATTTTGTTATCCACCTGAGAAAAGTCTTCTACATCCCATGCAGCAGGGGTTCCAATCATAGTGTCTCTAGCACCAAAATCATAGTTGAATAGAAGATTTTGCTGGAATTCTTGAGCGTATAGGAGAGAAGTGAGATTAACTAATACCAACCCAATTATAAGTAACCTTAAAAAAGACTTCATAGATAACACCTCCTCTTTCAGATTTTTAGCTCTAATTCTTAAAAATAACTTCTTTAACAAATTAAATTAGGTCCGTATATCACCTCCCCATACATTAATCTTCAAATCCTCTCCTTCTGTAATAAGTCCTTTCAACCCTCCCTTAGACATTATTGGTATCTTCCATTATTAAACTTATGTAAAGATTATACTAGAAATGAATATAAAAGTCAATAATTTGTGTTAACGTTCTGTGATATTGTCAATTGTTAAGCGAAAAGGAACTGAGAAGAGATGGAAAGTCATAGGGAGCTAGGGGATTATACCCCTAGTTCCCCTTTAACTTCTTCAAAAGCCTTCTTGGCTAATCCGCCAGCTATATGGACATTTTCCTCATCTGTTGTCTCTTCTTGTATCCTCTTTTCAAGATGCTCTAAAGCCTTGTCGGGTTCCGCTTTTAGGATGTTCCTTACCGTGGTTGTTGCTATTCCAAGTTCTTGGGCTATCTCGTCGGTTGTCTTGTTGAATACCTCTTTAAGGACAATGACTAGTGCTGATTCGAATAGTGAGGCTACCCAGGTTAGCTTCTTGTACATAATAACCTTCTTAGGTCCTCCTAAGATTTCTATAGCCTTGTTAAATACCTTCATAGATAATTCCTCTGCAGATGGAACTTTTACATTTGTTACGGTTACCTCCTTCATAACATCACCTCCTTGCTAGATCTTCTATAGGTTTTACTACTTTTACTATGCCTCTTTCGTCTATCTCAACTAGATGTGTTCTCCTATCATGTCCGCACATCCTACAGCCATCTATACGTAAGGTATGTATCGTATCCCCTAGAGGTCTATTGTATAGATTTGCCAAAGTCTTGCTTGAGAGCACCATCTTAGACAATACTATTGTGCAGTCTAAGATATGAGGCACCGCATAGCCACCGGCAGCCTCAGCAGACTCTTCCTCGTGACTACTCCTCTTCTGGGAGATAAATATTGATGTTTGATAGTACCTTTTCATAACCTCGTATAGTTTTCTTACTATGGTTCTAGCTATCATCTCTTTTCCTTCGTAAAGTCCAGTTATAGAGTCGACAACGGTAGACTTTATATTGTTAGTCTCGATGGTTTCACTTATAACTCTGTCGAGTTTTACTATATTGTCTCTTAATTCAGGATACTTTGTAATGTCTAGCACAAAGATTCTATCCTCTATCTCTTCCCAATCTAGTCTTAAAGCCCTAGATCTCTCTTTTAAACTTTGAGCGAGGAAGGGTGTGGGTATCTCAACACTTACAAAGAGCACATTATAGCCTCTACTAGCCTGAGATAGGGCAAACTGTTCGCCCATAAGAGATTTCCCAGTATCCGGGACCCCTGTTATATGTATAACCGCAGATGAAGGAAGTCCTCCAAGAGGGACCTTCTTTACCCCATCTCCATCATATTCAAATGTAAAGAAAAGCTCGTCCAATCCAGGAACACCAGAAGGTATACCAAAAAGTTTTGGAATACCTTCTTTAATCTTAGAAAGAGGTAAAGCCTCTATAACAGAAGTTTCAACAGTGTCTTTTACCGCCATACCCCATCACCTCCTCCCAGAATTAGACCTTGGAATTTTGAACCAGAATGTTTTATTAATTTGACTTTCTATTGGATATTATACCAAAAATTGCAAGAGTGTGGTAAAATAAAAGGCAAATATATGGAAAGGAGATGAAAGATGAGTAGACCCACATCCAGAGAGAGAAGGGAAAAGATTTTAGAGCTTCTTATAGAGAATAATAGTGTTAGAGTTTCAACACTTTGTAAACTTTTTAACGTTAGTAGAGAGACCATAAGACATGACCTATTCAAACTAGCGGAGGAAGGGTTAATTATAAAAGAGCATGGCTCAGCAACACTGAATAGGGAGTCTATAGTTGATATAGATTTTGCTAAAAGGGCTAGAGAGCATGCTGTTCAAAAACGTAAGATTGGAATGGAAGCGGTGAAGATGATAAAAGATGGAGAAACCATTATTATCGATTCTGGGAGTACCACTCCTCATATAGCAAGAAATATAAAGGGGATGAAGAATCTTACAGTTATTACACCATCTTTAAAGGTTACTTCTGAGTTAGGTGGAAAAGAAGGGATAAATGTGATAATGCCTGGAGGTATATTTAATCCTATAGGATATTCTCTCTATGGGCCTCAGACAGAAGAATTTTTCTCAAAGATAAATGCAAATAAGTTCTTCCTAGCTATACATGGCGTTGATATAGAGAAAGGGCTCACTGAGATAAACATACAGATAGCCCATCTAAAGCAGGTGATGATGAATAGTGCCAAAGAGATAATACTGGTCGCTGATTCTAGCAAGTTTGGTAAGATAGAGTATGCTACAGTTGCTCCATTGGAAAGGGTTAATACGATAATTACTGATAGGGACTTAGATGAGAAGATAGCTGATGAGATTAGAAAGTTAGGTATAAATCTAATATTGGTGTGAGGTGGAAGATGAAAGAGAGGTTACCTTGGTTAATAGCAGTGTCTTTTATCTTCTTTTTTATCACTTTTCCTGTCTATGCAAAGAGTTATTGGCTTCCAGAGGTAGATTGTAGGATAGATGTCCTTGAGGATGGAAGTCTTAGATGGAATTACCTATTGAGATTTTCTTTTAGCGGTAAATTTTCTTACGCCTATGTCGATATACCTACTTCTGGTGTAATTGTCGAAGAGGTCTCTGCAACTGAGCCATACACTTTGGAGTATAGAAGTAATGCTATTAGGGTAAGATGGAACTTCTCTGCAGAGAATGAAGACAAAACATTTAGACTTTCCTATAAGCTGAAGAGAGCCCTTAAGGTTTACAATGATATAGCAGAACTCTACTGGAAAGTCTGGCCTGAAGGTTGGGATGTAAAAGTAGGAAATCTAATTGCGAAGGTTTATCTCCCTAAGAAGGTTTTATCTAGAGACATGCTATATGTATGGGGACATCCGAGATTACCAGGAAGGGTGGATATACTAGATACGCTAGATGGCTTTTCTCTGGAAACGGAAAATGTTCCTGCCCATCAGTGGGTCGAGATAAGAGCACTATTTCCTATAACAGTTCTATCCTCTTATGACGGAGCTAGTAGAATTAATAGAAGTATGCTGGAGTCTATACTTAGAGAGGAAGAGCAATTTACAAGGCAGACAGAGAGAGAAAAATTATATATCTCTCTTGCCATTGTTAGCTTTTTAGGAATTTTCCTCTCTATGATAGCAATCTTGATATATCTCTACTCTGTGTATGGGAGAGAACCTAGGATAAATTATCAGGCTATATATGAGAGGGAAATCCCGTATGATTATCCTCCTGCTATAGTTGGTGCTCTTATGGACTTGAGATCGATGAACCCAGACCCGAAAGATTTTACCGCAACGATGCTAGACCTGGTTCATAAAGGATATATAGATATGACTCCTCTTAGAGATGACTATCTCTTATCGATAAGAAAGGATAAGGATAGGAGTAAATTAGAACCATTTGAGATCTATGTATTGGATTTCCTAGATGAGATAAATTGGAAAGGGGAAGGGATTTTATTCTCCGTTATAAAAAGGCATATAGAGAATGACCCTTTAAAGTTCCAAAGAGTATATAAACAGTGGCAAAATTCAGTAAAGAGCAAGGTCCAAGAACTTGGATTCTTTGACGATAGAGGCTTAACACTAGCAAAGAAGACATCTGGATACTTCTTTGTGGTAGGATTACTTTCCTTGATACTCTATACAGTTATCTTTAAATCTGGAAGACTTTACTCTCAGGCTTGGGACCCTATGGTTGGAATTGGCGTTGGAGGATTTATAAGTGGAATTCTTGGATTTATTATAACTGCTGTGTTTAAGCCTGGGTTTAACAGGAGAACAGAGGTAGGAGCTTTACACTACAAAAGATGGAATAATTTAAAGAGATTTCTCTTAGATTTTAGCCAGCTAAAGAGTATGCCTCCAGAATCTATAATCCTCTGGGAGAAGTATCTTATATATGGAATTTCTCTTGGTATTGCTGATAAGGTTGCTAATAGTATGAAGCTACTTGTCCCAGAGACCTCTCAAGATCTCGGTACTTCTCCAATACTACACTCTTATTCTAGAGGAGCAGATCTTACCGCTTTTGCCAGTATGATAACTGGCTTCTCTTCAGCGGTTCACTCCGCCGCCTACTATTCTCCATCCTCAGGCGGAGGAGGTGGATTCTCAGGTGGTGGCGGTGGCGGGGGAGGCGGCGGAGGAGGTGGAGGTGCAGGATAATTACTGCAGTTTAGCTAAGAGGTCGTTTAGCATCTCCTCTGTAAATGCACCCCTACTAAAATTGATAAGACTTCTCAGAGGCATATATCTGAACATAGCCATCATCATCTGAGAGCCTTCTGCTCCCGCTAAGAATGGAACACTCTGCTTTATCTGGTCCATAATCTGCTTGAAAACAGTAGCACCTACTGGATCCTCTAGTAGGTCACCTATGGGTGTGTTTCTGGTGAATTTTTTCTTTATCTTTGTAGTAGAGTTTACCTTTATAGTTTCTTTAAGCCGTATATCCTTTGATGAACTTCCAACTAGTATCTCAAAGTCCCCTGTCTCAACATACCAGTCTTTTATGTAAACATTATAGTATGCAAAAGCTCTCTTATCTAAAGTAAATGTTACGGTTTTTTCTTCTCCCGGCTGTAGTTCTACCTTCTCAAACCCTTTTAGCTCTTTCTCAGGTCTTATTACACTGCTCTGTATATCTCTTACATATAGTTGAACTATCTCTTTCCCAGCTATACTCCCAGTATTCTTGACCTTGACTGTTACTGTTACAGTCTCATTATCATCTATCTCTTTTTTATCAACAGAGATACCAGTGTATTCAAATGTTGTATAACTTAGACCATATCCAAATGGGAATAATGGTTCTATACCTTTCTTATCGTAGTATCTATAACCAACAAATATGCCTTCTCTATACTCAACCCTATCATCTTCACCTGGGAAATTGAGGTATGATGGGTTATGGCTTAGCTTTTGAGGGAATGTTTCTGCTAACTTCCCGCAGGGGTTAGCTAGTCCAAAGAGTAATTCTGCTACCGCGTGTCCTCCGCCCTGTCCTGGTAGGTATGCCTCAAGTAATCCCTTGACCTTTTCTATCCAAGGCATCTCTACAGGTGAACCATTAAAGAGAACAACTACAGTATTCTTCTGAACACTGGATATCTCAAGGATTAATCTGTTATGGCTCTCAGGGATACGCATGTGAGGTCTATCATAGCCTTCAGACTCATAGTTCTCTAGTGTACCGGCAAAGATAATAGCAACGTCTGATTGCTTAGCAGTCTCTTTTGCCTTGTTTATAAGATCTTCATCTATATCTTCAGAATCGGGAGTATAACCTTGAGCATAGAGAAGTTTAACGCTATTTCCAACAAGTTTTTCTATCTCATCGTAAGGAATATCTAACATAGTGGGATTGACATGAGAACTTCCCCCACCCTCAAATCTGGGCTTTTTGGCGAATGCCCCTATAACTGCAATAGTCCCCTGCTTCTTTAGTGGTAGTATGTTATCTTCGTTTTTTAGAAGGACCATACACTCCTTTGCTACATCTCTAGCTAGATTATGATGGGCTAGTTTATCGTAAGTGGCACCCTCCTTCTTATTGTCTATGGCTTTAAAGATAATTCTTAACAATCTTTCTACCGCCCTATCTAATACTTCTTCGGGAATTTTACCACTTCTTACCGCTTCTACTATCTTTTTGTCATTTATACCATGGCTTGATGGCATTTCTAATTCTAGTCCTGCTATAAGTGCAGAGACTCTGTCATCTACCGCTCCCCAATCAGATACTACAAACCCTTCGTGTTTCCATTCCTCTTTTAGCACCTTTGTAAGCAAGAACTCATTCTCACTACAGTATTTACCGTTAATCTTGTTATAGGCAGACATTACTGTCCAAGGTTGTGCATATCTTACCGCATTTTCAAAGCTGGCTAGGTATATCTCTCTTAACGTTCTTTCATCTATTATCTCGTCTATCGAATGTCTTCTATGTTCCTGATTATTGGCGGAAAAATGTTTTATAGATGTCCCGACCCCTTGGCTCTGAACACCTAATATATAGCTCTTAGCAAGTTCCGATGAAAGATACGGGTCCTCGGAGAAGTACTCAAAGTTTCTTCCACATAGTGGGGACCTTTTTATATTCACTGCGGGTCCAAGTATGATAGATACCCCTTCTGCCTGGCATTCTTCTCCTATAGCCTTGCCAACCTTTTCGATTAGAGCTCTATCCCAAGAACTGGCTAAACAGGAGGCGGTTGGAAAGCATGTGGCAGGGACACTGTCAGAAAAACTGGGTCCTGCCTGTTTTCTTAGTCCATGAGGCCCATCGGTCATCATAATGGAAGGGATCCCTAACCTCTCTATAGGCTTTGTATGCCACATATCTAGCCCGGAACAGAGGCTTGCCTTTTCCTCAAGGGTCATCTGAGAGATTATCTTTTTGATATCTCTCTCCATATCAGTAACACCTCCTCTTCGTACTTGTAAGCTAAATCTTTTAGTAGTATACTAAAGTTGAAACAAAAATTCAAACAGTGGCAGTGTTATAAATTTTTAGAGGTGATTAAAGTTTTGGGAGCTTCATCTAGATTTGTGATTTCTAATAGATGTCCTATATGTGATCAGACGGTCAAAAATGGTATAAGTAGGCATATTAATGAGGTTCATAGTGAGGAGAGTTTTCTGTAGAGTTTCTTCTTGTAGTAACAGAACTTATGGCTATTCAGGAGAAAACTAATTATCCCCAAGGTTCTCTTACAGAAAGTATGTATAGGGATTTTGGCGAAAAGGATAGATTTTCAGTGATACAGAAAGCTATCCTAAGAAAGGTGAGGAGTTAAGGAAGAAGATAATGGAGGTGAGTTTCTATGCCTAAGATATCTATTATTGGTGCTGGTAGTGTGTCTTTCTCTGCTAGTCTTATTAGGGATTTAACACTGGCTAAAGACCTGTATGGAAGCACTGTTACA
>JACIXS010000250.1 GCA_014360335.1 bacterium
GCCTTAGAAAGTGCTCAGGATTCTCTTAAGCAGGTGCTCGATAATCTAGACCTCTCTATAAACACCGCATATCAGAATGTTCTTAATGCCTTGAATCAGGTAAAACTACAGGAGAAGAACCTAGCTTTAGCGAGGAAGAATCTAGAGATGGATAATGCTAGGCTAAAGGTAGGCTCAATTACTAAACTTCAACTTATGAGCACAGAAGCCTCTCTTATCAGTGCGGAGAATAACTATAAATCTAGTGTATTCAACTATATAAAAACATTAGATGCCCTTTCTGTAGCTGTGGGAGTTCAGGTATTTTAGTTAAGATTTAAAGATGTAAGACGGAGGTTTATCCTCCGTCTTTATACTTAAATTTTGTTTCCCATTTGAATTTAAGCATTTTATAGTCCTTTTTTTGCTCAATTTGCCTAACTTTTGTCTCTTTTAAAAAATAAAAAGTGCCTTTACCAAGAGTGCCTTTTCTTTTCAAATATATTTTCTCCTAACAATTCTTTAAGCTCGTAAGTGACTGTTCTTTTTGATACCATATTAATCTCTTGATACTCCCTCCTCTTTATCATCAGGTTTTATTCCAATATATCTTCCCGGAGTTAGGACATAGCCATTTTTTCTTATCTCTGTTCATATCCGAACTGTAAGATAGAAGCAATTACTTTCTTTTCCGTAAATATATTTCTTCCAGATTCTGTTTTCACAGCAGGGATTTTGCTTTCTCTTAACATTTTATAACGGGTAGATTTCCCTATTTTTAAATATCTTGCAATCTCCTCAAGGTTCATTATGGGAGAATTATCTTCCATTATAGGTTTAACCTCTTTTTAATCTACTGGAGTTTATTATCTAAGGGTAAAAATCAAATAAACCAAGCTTGACAGAGGAATTAAAGTAGTATACAATATCTATCAGAGTTGTTAATGTTAACATATATGGGAGATAAAGCTAATTTATGGCTACAATAAAAGATGTTGCGGAAAGAGCTGGAGTATCAGTAATGACTGTCTCCAGAGTAATCAATAATAGTAGGTATGTTAGTCAAGAGACTAGAGAAAAGGTAGAACGAGCAATGAAAGAGCTTGGCTATGTACCAAATGCCTTGGCTCACGGTTTAATCACTAAAAGGACCCATGTGCTCGGATTAATTGTATCGGATATTACAAATCCCTTCTTTACAACGATAGCAAGAGGTGTAGAAGATACCGCTATAAAGAATGGATTTAACATTATACTATGCAATACTGATGAGGACGTAGAGAAGGAAGAAAAGTATATTGACCTTTTACTTAGGAAAAGGGTAGAAGGGATAATCTTAAGTCCTGCAGATTGTAATAAAAGAGATGGAATAGAGCGGATAATAATGAGAAATGTCCCATTAGTACTGATAGATAGGTGCATTGATGGATTAAATCTGGATTGTGTATACAGTGATAGTATAAGTGGAGCTTATGAATTGACAAAATATTTAGTCAGTCTTGGGCATAAAAGGATAGGGATTATAGTTGGGCCCAGAAGGATATCGACTGCACGAGATAGAATAGAAGGATATAAAAAGGCACTTCAAGAAGCAGGAATTCCAATTGATGAAGCTTTAATAAGATGGGGAGAGAAGTATAGTAGAGAGGATGGATATAAAAATACAAAGGAATTATTAGCTACTAATAGTCCTCCTACTGCGATATTTGGGGGTAATAGGTTGATAACGGTAGGGATACTTAAGGCGATTAGAGAGTTAGGACTTAAGATTCCAGATGATATTTCTGTAGTCTCTTTTGACGAAGTAGAGGATATGTCGGTAACAAACCCCTTCCTAACTGTAGTAAGTCAAGATTCTTATAAGATGGGGGTGATAGCTGTAGAGTGTCTTTTGAAAAGGATAAAGGAGAAGGATAAGTCCTTTAATGCTCCGCAGAATATAGTGTTACAGCCTGAGCTAGTCATAAGGGAATCGTGTAGAGCTCTGAAGGAGGTGAAAGGAGAATCTTTAGTTGAGTTCTAAGTAAATAATATTTTGTTTCACAAAGATCTAGAATTTTAGGAGGTGACAAGAGGATGAATAGATTTCTTAGAAATTTAGCAGTATTTATACTGTGTATAACTTTGATGATTGAGATAGTTCCTACAGTTTATGCCCAGAGAAAAGTTTCTACTGGGCAGTACGAATTAGATGAGTACGAGAAGTTAACAGGAAGAAAGATTACTGGTTTTAGAGAAGCCCCAATGCTTGCTGAGCTTGTAAAACAGGGTAAACTTCCACCGGTGGAAAAGAGACTTCCAGAAAAGCCTTTGGTTGTAGAGCCTTATGAAGAGATAGGGCAGTATGGAGGGACCTGGCATATAGCTGAACCCATCAACTATCATCTTTATCAACTTCGCCGAGAATTACTTCTAAGGTTTGACGACCCATCTGCTAGAGGAGAGAAGGGACAACCAGAAGTTCGTCCTAATTTGGCAGTGAGTTGGCAGATTTCTAAAGATGCAAAGGTTTATACAATACATCTTAGGAGAGGAGTAAGATGGTCAGATGGTGAACCATTTACTGCGGACGATATTGTATTTTGGTATGAAGATATACTACTCAACAAGGACCTTACTCCAGTAATACCTCAGTGGTTCCAGACTAAAGATGGGGTAGGTAAAGTAGAAAAGGTAGATACATACACTGTTAGATATATCTTCCGGAATCCGAATCCTATCTTCTTTGAAACTTTATACTCTAATATTAGCTGGCCTATGGTAATGAGTCCTAAACACTATTTGAAGCAGTTTCATCCTAAGTATACACCTCAAGAAGAACTTAGCAAGATACTAAAATCTGAGGGTTTTTCTGCATGGAATCAATTGTTCTTGCGAAAAGCTGATTATACAGTAAACCCAGATTTACCTGTAATGGTCCCTTGGCAGCTTAAGACTAAACCCGGACAGATGGTTCAGATTATGGAGAGAAATCCTTATTATTTTAAAGTTGACCCTGCTGGAAATCAGTTGCCTTACATTGATCGTATAGCTCTTGAAATAGTTTCCGATGCAAATGTTGCACTTATGAAAGCCCTTTCTGGTGGAACAGATTGGGGATGTCATTTTATTGGTGGATTAAATGACTTTCCAGTTTTAGTAGAGAATGCGGAGAAGGGAGGTTATGATGTAGCAACTAGATATACAGTAGATGGTATTACTGCTGTAGCTCTATTTATTAATCAGAATGTAAAAGACCCGAAGTTACGTGCACTCTTTAGAGATAAGCGCTTTAGGCTAGCACTATCTCTTGCAGTTGATAGAGACGCTATTAGTAAGATTCTTTATGCAGGTCAAAGTGAAAAGAGACTTCTAGTTATGCCTGAGAGTTCTCCTTACTATTCTCCAGAACAACTTGAGTCTGCACTAAAAAATGTGGAATATAATCCTAAGAAAGCTAATCAGCTTTTAGATCAATTAGGCCTTACTAAAAGAGATAAAGATGGTTATAGACTTTTCCCAGATGGTACCCCTGTAGCAGTAGTAATAGAATATCGACATCCTCCAGGTTCTTATCAGGGAGACACTCCGGAAATGATAGCCAAGTATCTAGCTAATGTTGGCATTAAAGTTGCTTTAAAATATGAGTCAGCCTCCTTGTTAGCTACAAGAACTGCTGCTAACGAACATCATATAGTAGCGATTAATATAAGCGGACCGTGGCATCCGATATTAGATTGGAACTTCTTGCCTATATCTGTAGGTACTCAGTACTGGGCTCCTCTATGGTATAGATGGGCTGTATCTGATGGTAAGGAAGGAGAAGAGCCACCGCCAGTATTTAAGAAGGTCTTGTCATTACAGAAAGCTATGTTAGAAGCTCTTGATATTAAAACAAGAAGAAAGATAGTTACAGAAATAATTAGGACTCACAATGAGAACTTATGGATAATACCGATAACTACATATCCAGGAGAAGCTCATATAATAAAGAAGAATTTTAGAAATACACCTAGAAAGATAACAGGACTGCAGAACTTCTATCACCGTCAGCCTCTATACCCCGAACAGTTCTTTATAAAACAGTAGAATTTATGACTCCCTAGATAATCAAGAAGTTGACAATTATCTAGGGAGTATCTTTCTATTGGAATTTATGTAGAGTATATCAAAGATTCTTTAAGAAAGGAGCGGACTTTATGTCTACTAAGCCAAAAGTTTTGTTAGCGATGCATAGAAATCTAGGAGAACAGATTTTTAAGAAGGAGGACTTTGAGTATTTTAAGACCTTTGTAGATGTAAATGAGGTTAGTTCTCTCCCTGAGAGGGTAGATGAGTCATTTATAAAAGAAAACATAAGAGGGGTAGATATCTGTGTTACCTGTTGGGGAACCCCTCCATTTACTAAAGAGGTCCTAGACAACGCAGATAGGCTAAAGCTTATAGCACATTCAGCTGGCACTGTTAAACCTATAGTGACAGATTATGTTTGGGAGAGAGGTATTCGTGTTACTAGTTCTGCCCCAGCAATTGCAACTGCTGTAGCAGAGATGACTTTAGGGCTTATGATTATATCTTTACGAAGGATATTCCATTTTAATGAACTTACCCATAAGGGTTTTTGGAAAACAGATGAGGAGATATCCAAGACAAAGTCTCTCTACTGTGTAACAGTAGGTATAGTAGGTGCAAGTCATGTAGGTAGAAATGTGATAAGACTTCTAAAGAACTTTCAGGTAGATATACTACTATACGACCCTTATGTATCCCAGGAAGAGGCGGAAAGACTAGGAGTAAAACTAGTATCTTTGGAAGAACTTATGAGTAGTTCAGATGTTGTATCTCTACATGCACCGAGTACACCGGAAACATATCATATGATAAATAAGAGTAACCTAAGTCTATTAAAGCCTGGCTCTATTCTTATAAATACTGCAAGAGGCTCATTGATCGATGAATCTGCACTTATAGAGAGATTAGCTAAGGGTGATATCTTTGCCTGTTTAGATGTTACAGACCCTGAACCACCAGATGTTAATAGTCCATTAAGGAAATTGCCCAATGTTATACTTACACCACATATAGCGGGTGGTAATTCAGTTACAGATAGGTGGAGACAAGGGAAATATATTATAGAACAGATTTATAAGTTCATTACACAAGGTACTATGGACTATGAAGTTACCAAAGAGATGTTACCAAGGATAGCATAGGAGGGATAAAGAATGGAAAAGAGATATATCTTCTCTGTATTTACAAAGCCATGGCAGAAGATGTCTGTAAAAGAATTAGGAGAATTTATAAGCAAGTTGGGATTCGATGCAATAGAATTTCCTGTTAGACCAGGCTATCAGGTTGAACCTGAAAATGTTAGAGAAGGTCTACCGAAACTTGCTAAAGAATTAGCAGAATTCAATATAAAAATAGCAAGCATCGCAGGTCCGACAGACGAAGCAACCTTTATTGCCTGTCAAGAAGCTGGGGTACCAATAATAAGGGTTATGTATAGGGTAGGTGAGGATGGATATTTAGCTTCGGAGAAAAGGGCTAAAGAGGACTTAGAGAGTCTTTTACCCCTCTGTGAAAAGTACAATGTAAAAATTGGTGTTCAAAATCACTGTGGGAAGTTTGTATCCCCAAACTCAGCGGGACTTATGAGACTAGTTGAAAATTTTGATCCCAAATATATAGGAGTTATTTGGGATGCAGCACATAATGCCCTGGCTGGAGAAGAGCCAGAGATGGGGCTAGACATAGTATGGTCGCATCTACTTATGGTTAATCTGAAAAATGGTTACTGGAAAAGAAAGACAGGACCTGAAGCAGAGGAAGCAGAATGGGAAGTGTATTGGACTAATGGAAGACAAGGCCTAGCTAGTTGGAGAAGAGTAGCAGAGTATCTGAAGAAGAGGGACTATAGTGGTGTTATCTGTTTGACTGCAGAGTATAGTAACCATAGCCAAGTGAATAGACTTATAGCTGAAGACATAGCTTTTGCAAAGTCTCTCTTTATCTAGGTGATAACTATGGAGAAGATAAAAATTGCCTTTATAGGCTGTGGAAGTATGGCAAATAGGGTTCATTATCCCTCTTTAGTGTCATTTCCTGATGTAGAGATAGTAGCTATATGCGATATAGATAGAGAACGGCTAAATATCACTGGTGATAAGTACGGGATAGAAAGACGCTATACAGACTATAGAAAGATGATAGAGGAGACGTCTCCTGATGTTGTATATGCCATTGGTCAGCCACATATTATGTACGATATATGGAAGTGGTGTCTAGAACAGGGATTAAATCTTTACATAGAAAAGCCCATGGGAATTACTATACATCAGGCAAGAGCCCTTGCCTATCTAGCGGAGAAAAAAGGTTGTATAACGCAAGTGAGTTTTCAGAGAAGGGCAGTTCCACTATTAGTAAAGTTAAAAGAGGAGTGCCTAAAGAGAGGACCAATAACCCATGCGGTATGTGAATTCTATAAATGTAATATAGAACCATACCTAGAGGCAAGAGACCATATGATGGATGATGGTGTCCATGCAATAGATACATTAAGATGGATCTGTGGAGGAGAAGTAAAGAAGATTCTTAGCATTACAAAGAGCATTTTGGTTCCAGATATCAATTTTATCTCAGCGATATTGGAGTTTGATAATGGTTCTATTGGAGTTATGATAAACAGTTGGACAAGTGGAAGGAGAATCTTTAGAGTACAGATGCATTCTCCAGGCATATGGGTAGAGGCTGACCCGGAAGATAAGGGGAGACTATACAGAGATGGAGATACGATAGGAGTAGAGTATGACACAAAAGAAGTAGCAGGAAGTAATGAATTTTATATCTATGCGGGATTTCAGGCTAAGAATAGAGAGTTTATAGATTGTCTAAAAACTAAGGAACAGCCAAGCTCAAACTTCTCAGATGCCCTTAAAACTATGGAGATTGCTGAAAAGATACTGGCAAAAGCGATTTTGGGTGATTAGTTATGGACTATGTAAAGCCTACCAAGATAGAACTCTATTTTATACCAGTTACAACTAGAATGCCTTTAAAGTTTGGTCCAGAGGTTTTAACCTCAGTTACCTGTGCCAGGATTCATATGTTTGTGGTTGATAGAAATGGAAATATAGTAGATGGTTGGGGAGAAACACCATTAAGTGTCCAGTGGGGATGGCCAAGTAGTATAAGTTACGAACCTAGACACCGAGATATGAAAAATTTCTGCAAGTTATTAGCGGACGAATGGATAAAGCTAGACCTAGAAGGACATCCCATAGATATAGGATATCTGTTTTTGGAGTATGTATTGCCTCTAGCTCTTACTAGATTTAACTCTAAGATGAGAGAAAGTCCAGAAGATATGCCATGGCTTTCTGCACTAATATGTAATTCTCCATTCGACATAGCATTTCATGATGCATATGCTAAATATATAGGATTACCTGTTTACAAGATATACAGTAAGGATTTTATGGAGAAAGACTTGTCATACTATCTAGAACCAGCAGAGGATAGGAGAATTTCATTTGAAGGGAAATATATACAAGATTTTCTTAGGATTCCGCCAAGAGAAAGACTTATCGTATGGCATCTGGTGGGTGGGACAGACCCAATAGATAGAGAGGAACTAACTGGGAATGAGCCTAAGGATGGTTATCCTGTCTTACTTGAGGATTGGATAAGAGAGGACAGCTTGAAGTGTTTGAAGATAAAACTCAGGGGTAATGACTTCGATTGGGACTATCAAAGAATAGTAAAGGTAGGGAAAATAGGGATAGAAAATGGGGTTCTTTGGTTTTCAGCAGATTTTAACTGTACAGTAAAAGAGCCGAAATACGTAGTAGATATACTGGATAAACTCTTAAATGATGAACCTGAAATTTATGCAAGAATTCTCTATATAGAACAGCCATTTCCCTACGACCTAGAATCAAATCCTATTGATGTTAGACCCATATCTTGTAGGAAACCAATCTTTATGGATGAAAGTGCTCATGATTGGAAACTTATAAGGCTAGGCAGAAGACTTGGTTGGAGTGGGGTAGCATTAAAGACCTGTAAGACACAGACACAAGCCTTATTATCTTACTGCTGGGCAAAGGCTCATGGTATGGCTATTATGGTTCAGGACCTTACAAATCCAATGCTAGCACAGATACCGCACGTATTACTAGCAAGTTACATAGACACCATTATGGGTGTAGAGAGTAACTCTATGCAGTTCTATCCACTAGCTTCAGAGCCAGAAGCAAAGGTCCATCCTGGGATATATAAGAGGAGAAATGGGATATTAGACTTAAGCTCTTTAGAGGGACCAGGTTTTGGTTATAGGATTGATGAGATACCTAGAAAATTACCAGAACCTAACTATGTTGTGTCTAAATAGGGGGTTAGAAGATGAAGAGATTAGAGAAGGATAGGGTCTATTTTGGTATTATAGGTTGTGGAGCTATTGCTAATATACATGCTAAGGCTATAAAGTCAATTGAAACTGCAGAGTTGGTGGCAGTAGCGGATGTAAATTTAGACAGTGCCCGTAACTTCGCCCAGAGATATCAAGTAGAGAGATACTATGGAGATTATAGAGAACTACTTAAAGATGAATCTATTGACATAGTAAATATATGTACACCAAGTGGATTAAGAGAAGAAATAGCTATAGATTGTGCAAGGGCTGGTAAACATATAATAGCAGAAAAGCCTATAGAAGTAACTCTAGAGAGGATAGATAGGATGATAGAAGAATGTAAGAAGAATAATGTGGCCCTTGCAGGGATATTTAACAATAGATACAACAGAAACTATAAAATTGTCTATGAGACAATTCAAAAGGGAAGGTTTGGTAAACTTATCCTTGGTGATGTGTATGTTAAATGGTACAGAGATAAAGAATACTATACTCGTTCAGGTTGGAGAGGGACGTGGAAATTCGATGGCGGAGGAGCATTAATGAATCAATCTATTCATTTTATTGACCTACTCCAATGGTACATGGGACCAGTAGAGAGTGTAAAGGCTTACACTACTCAGGCGGTGCATAAGTATATAGAGACAGAGGATATAGGAGTAGCTATAGTAAAGTTTAAAAACGGAGCTTTAGGTGTTATAGAAGGGAGTACTGCTTTATACCCAGGCTTACATGATAGGATAGAGATCCATGGGGAGAATGGGTGTGTGCTTATAGAGAATAGTAGGATAGTGAGATGGGAATTTAAAGACAAGGAACCGATAGATGAAGAGATAAGAAGAAGTAAAGGTTTAGAAACATTTGAACTTGGAAGCTCAAAAGACCCAATGGAGATACCATATGAGTTGCATAAAAGAGAGATAGAAGATATAATAAGCTCCTTAAAAGAAGGGAAGACCCCTCCCATAGATGGAAATGAGGCAAGAAAAGCAGTAGAGATAATAATTGCAATATATGAAGCAAATAGGACAGGGCAGGAGGTCAAGCTACCTCTGTAACGTTTCCTAAAAAAGCTTTGAGTATTTTAAATGCAAGTTGGTGGTATAATGTTAAAAGAGATAGTATTTAGAGTAGCCTCTCGGAAACTCCCTTGACAAATGTATGGGTGGGGATAAAATATAGGTAAAAGTTAGTGTGTGGGTTATATCCTCAGGGCTATAAAGCCCGTATAGAAAGAGATTGTACCTTGATAGTTAAATATTTGGGAGTAAAAAGAGTAAAATCTCTCTAAGAGACCTTCTTGTAGTCTCTCATACTCTTATATCCT
>JACIXS010000251.1 GCA_014360335.1 bacterium
CACTATAATTAGAGTTTCTGCTTTGAAAGAAATTGGGCTTATGAGAGAGGATCTGTTTATAGACTGGGTGGATATGGAGTGGTGCTGGCGCGCACGGAAAAAGGGCTATAAACTTATCGGAAATGCAGATGTAACAGTATACCATCAACATGGTGAAAGTTCTGTAAGGTTTTTAGGAAAGGATATAACTATAAGAAAACCCTGGAGATACTACTATACGATAAGGAATGGTATCTACCTATCTTTACATTCAGATCTCCTAAATCCATACCTCAGGACTTTGCTATTTATAAAAACCGTCCGAAACTCTTTTATGTATCCATTGCTTACTAAACCCAGACTTAAAAGCTTGAAGTACTCTATCTTGGGCTTGTATCACGGACTTATTGGAAGACTTGGAAAACTGGAAGATGGAACCCATTAATGTCTCTATAGTTCTTTACAATACTCAGAAAGATAAACTCATAAAGACAATGCAAAGCTGTTTAGGTAATTCTAAGGTGGCAAAGTTATATCTTATTGATAACTCCCCTGCAGATAAACTGAAAGAACTATCAC
>JACIXS010000252.1 GCA_014360335.1 bacterium
ATAAATCTGCCTATATTATAAGGTCTTATAATTATTTAGTCAAGCGATTTGACCGCTTTGCCAAATGAGCTATCTTGGAGTAAAATATATCTAAAATTATATGTAGCTTCTCGGAAACTCCTGGCCTGTAATCACTTTTTAGCCATCCCCTCTTTAAAGAGAGTATAAAGCTTGCTAACACGATGGGAACAAACCAGTCATCTGAATTTAACAAAAATATACCTAAGCCTAATAAACTTAACTCCTGTTTCTCTGATATTACATATTTCAAGTACTCTTCCTTCCTCTCAACGAATACTTTACCTAAGAATATACCAAGTATCACAGCGAACATTATCACTTAAATTTAGTCTGCTGATAAAATCTATATAGTGATTCTTGCAAAAATGGTTGATAGACTCCATCCTCCTTATCCCTCCTCACCTACTTTTTTAGTATTCTTCTATGCTATTAAATTCTTTAAATCTATCTTTCCCTTAGCATTTCCTCTCCATACCTCCTGTGTTACATATACAAAATTTATTAACCCATCCTCTGACTTCATCCCCCTTGTCGTTTTATACCTTACTTTGGTCCTGCCTATACATCTTTCAGTAAAATTATTATCCTTAGGGACTTCTCGCCTCCTTTCATATGTGGTTAAGTCCCTCCATTTCTCT
>JACIXS010000253.1 GCA_014360335.1 bacterium
TACGTCTATCCCTTGGCTTTCCCAGGAAGCTGGAACAAGTATCTTCTGCCAGGAAGGTCCAACCTTTTTGGTATAGAACTTTCCTATAGGTGATATCTGAAAATCCCAATATCCGTTTAGATTAATCATACTTCTCCCTATATTTATTTTTTATTGATATTATACTATAAGATGTTGACTTAGAGTTGACTCCAAGGTTTATACTTTATATAAATACATGGGCAAGGAGGATTTTTAAGTGAAATATAGAAGACTCGGAAGAACAAATATCGAAGTTTTTCCTATTGGTTTTGGCGGAATTCCAATACAGAGAGTGGCCGAAGAAGAGGCTATAAAAGTAATAAGAAGAGCTATAGAGCTTGGTATAAACTTTATAGATACCGCAAGAGGATATAGGGATAGTGAAATAAAGATTGGAAAGGCATTGAAGGGTGTCAACAAGAAAGTTTACTTATCTTCAAAATCTCCAAACAGGACTAGAGATGGTATCTATGAGGATGTTAAGATTAGCCTGAAGAATCTAGGGGTTGATAAGATAGACATATACCATCTACATGGAGTTAACGATAAGGAGTCTTTCGATAAGGTCTTTTCTCCCGAAGGGGCTTATTATGGTCTTCTAAAGGCAAAGGAAGAAGGGCTTATCGATTTTATAGCAGTATCAAGTCATAGCACTGATCTTTTAGAAGAATTGATCGCTACTGATAAATTTGATGTTATTCAGTTATGCTACAATTTTATAGAGACAAAGGTAGAAGAGAAGATTTTTCCGATGGCTCTTGAAAGAGATATTGGAATTATTGCTATGAAACCTATGGGCGGAGGAGTATTTACAAATTCAAAGCTAGCATTAAAGTTTGCTCTTCAGAAAGAATTCATAGTCCCAGACCCTGGTATGGAGACTATCGAAGAGGTTGAAGAGAATGTGAAAGTTGCTATGGAGCTTTCGCCCCTTACAGAAGAAGAGTGGCAAGAGATTGAAAGAATGAGAGAGGAGATGGGACCGACCTTCTGTAGAAGATGTGATTACTGCCAGCCATGTCCTGAAGGAATCCCTATCTCTACCATTATTAGGGCAGATTCATTTATAAAGAGATTGTCTAAAGAAAGTATTAGCAGTGGTTGGTTTTACGATGCCTATTTAAAAGCTCAAAACTGCACAAAATGTGGCACTTGCCTACCAAGGTGTCCTTATAAGCTCCCTATTCCTGATATGGTAGAAAAGAGTGTACAGCTTGTAAGAGAATATTTAGGAGAGTAAAATGTTTAAGAACATTCTTATTGTATACTTTAGTTGGTCTGGAAATACTCGTAAGATTGCCAATATAATCCATGGAGAAGTTGGAGGGACTGTAGTCGAGATTATACCAGAGCATTCTTATCCTAACTCCTAT
>JACIXS010000254.1 GCA_014360335.1 bacterium
TCATAGTACTCTTCAGAATAAATTAAAAAACCTATCTTGGAGTGTCCCTTTTTAATAAGATATTCAGTCATCTTATAGCCACCAGTGTAATTATCTGAAACAACCCAAGAAGTGTCAAGATGGGGTAGATATCTATCGATAAGAACAAAAGGCTTCTGAGAATTCAACAATGCTTTTATCCCTCTATCCTCATACTCTCCCTGTAAGGTGTATAGAATAATCCCACTAATATCAGAATTAATCAATCTATCTATTATCTCTATCTCCAGCTCCACATTAGCGTCGGAACTAAAGAATAAAAGATGATATCCTTGCTTCCTGATTACATTTTCTATACCGAGTAGAAGGTCTGAGCCTATATACTTCATATAGGGAAGTACTAGGGCGATACTTTTATCCGAAATCTTAGCAGAACTTTCTCTTACAAAACTACCTATGCCACGTCTCCTAGATATGATTCCTTCAGACACTAAAAGATTGAGAGCCTTTTGTATAGTTCCACGACTTACGTTATATAGCCTACACAACTCTCCCTCTGTAGGGAGTTGGTCGCCAGGCTTAAAATTACCACTCTTTATCTCATTCCTTAGAGTCTCAGCTATCTTAGCATATATGGGTAAGAAATCCCAATCACCTAATTCCTTTAGCATATCTCCCCTAAATGTTTATTGTCTATACAATTAAAATATATCACATAGACTATAAGCATGTCAATCAGGGGTGTTACAAAAACGGGCAAACGAGATGCTTGTAACAGAATTAACTAAACCTTACAAAATCAGCTCTTCTTGTATTATCAATATCATTACTTCTGCTATCTTTGGATCAAACTGAGATCCGCTACATCTCCTAAGTTCTTCTATGGCTTCTTGCAAAGTCAGTGCTCTCCTATATGGTCTCTCAGTAGTCATAGCATCAAAGGCATCAGCTACAGCCAATACCCTAGAACCTAAAGGAATGTTCTCTCTAGACAATCCATCCGGATAACCCTTACCATCCCACCTCTCATGATGATGTCTAATAATCTTCTCTATATTTTCTAAGCTTTCCATCTGAGAGATAAGTTCTTCACTTTTGACTGGATGTATCTTAACAAACTCATACTCCTCTGCATCTAAGAATCCATTCTTATTCAATATAACCTGGGGAACAAATATCTTACCTATATCATGAAGATAACCAGCCCAGTATATCTTTCTAGCAGTCTCTGCATCAAGTCCTAATCTTGTTGCTATCTTTAAAGAGTATCTAGCAACACGTTCGGAATGACCTTTAGTGTATATATCGTAATATTCTAAGGCTTTAGTGAGAGTTGCAACTATGGTATTAAGGAAAGTCCTTTCTTCTTTTACATAATTTCTAATTGCATAGAAGGACGCAATAACACTAGATAACCATCTGATAATATTTAGGTCTGTCTCTGTAAAGTGATTGCCATCTTCTAGGATATCTAGTGTGATATAACCAAACTTCCTATCTTCCCAATCTAAAGGAGATACAAGGGTCTCTTTAATAGGTCTAGTGAACATCTCTATAGTCTTATACTTTTCTTCTGGCATAATCTCTCTATTTAGGTCTATAATATTCTTTATAACGGTAGCATCATCCACATCAAGAAGCTCTTCTTTTCTAAACACAAATCCTTCTAATTCTTTAGAATGACCCTTTGTCTTTACTAATGAGATATTTCCATCCTCTTCTACTAAGAACACGCTTCCCGCCTTGGCTTTAGGGATTGTCTCTAAGGTTAGTTTTAAAATATCTTCCAAGAA
Organism: bacterium; assembly: GCA_014360335.1. Taxonomy (GTDB): domain Bacteria; phylum DUMJ01; class DUMJ01; order DUMJ01; family DUMJ01; genus DUMJ01. The sequence continues at coordinate 1,773 of JACIXS010000254.1, forward strand.
GTCTCCTTCCTCTATATTTAAGCTTGCCAGCTTTGATATTGTCTCAAATGTCTTTAATCTTAAATTTACAGATTCCTCTAATTCTTTATAGAGCTCTTCAAGTTCTTCATTAGATGCTTTAAGTTCTTCATAAGTAGCCTCGAGTTCCTCGTTTGATGCCTTTAGCTCTTCATATAGAGTAGTTAACTCTTCATTTTTATCCCTTAACTCTTTTGTAGCTTGAGATATTCTTCTAGCTAAAAACCTATTAATCCCTATTAAGGCTAATAATATAAGGAACAAAGCTAGAAGAGTATAGAATAAGGGCCTTACCCAATGAGGTTGTCTTTCTAACACTACAGTATAATTCTTCACCAACTTTGACAATTCTTCCCAAGAAAATTTGGAGAGACCATTATTTAATACACTCAGAACCTCAGTATTTCCTTTTTGCGTAGCTAGATATAGATAATTAAAAGCAAACGGCTCTGTCTTTAAGAACTCGTACAGCAAGTCATACTTAACTAGATAATAGTTTGCTGGAAGGTCATCCATCAAAAATACCTGTATCTCTCCGTTCTTAGCGGACCTAACTATATCGGAGTAGTTTTTGTAGAACTTAAACTGGATAGAAGGATTCTCTGCCTTAGCTACATCTATAAGGGCATCCATCTCTTTTACACCAACCACATAGGGGGTTAGGTCTTTTAGAGAAGTAATCTTTCCAATACTAGGATTATAATATATACTTGAGGTCATCTGGAACAGTGGATTAGTAAAATCTAGAAACTCTTCCCTTGCTTGCGTCTTAAAGATTGTATCTATAACATCAGCAGACCGCTCTTTAATTATCTCAAAAGCCTCTGCCCACTGAACAGGTATCAGTTGGACATCTATCCCAGTTTTCTCTTCCCATAACTTCCAAAAATCTACCGATATACCAACTAGATGCCCATCTTTATCTATGTAAGTAAAGGGCGGATAATCCCTATCTAAGACTACCCTAAGAGTTTTTGCTAAAAGAGAAGATGGTAATAATAAGATAAATATAACTACTGATATTAAAACTCTCTTTGGTATCCAATTATCCAAAATTGGCTTCCTTAGTTATCAATTTTTACTTCATATATAATTATACCAGTAAATCTAAAAAGTCAACTAAAACAAGATTTCAAATTGCAGAATGTTATAATATCTATATATCTTTAGTATGGAGGAGAAGTATGTTCAAGGAGATTAGAAAGCGAGATGGAAGAATAGTTAAGTTTGATGCTAGTAAGATAACTAATGCTATTGCCAAGGCAGGTATGGCAACTGGAGAGTTTGGGAGAGATATAGCTGAGAGACTAACCTTAAAAGTCTTAAGTCTAGCAGAAGAGATAATAAAGAGTGAGATACCTACAGTGGAGGAAATACAGGATGTTGTAGAGGAAGTGCTTATAGATTCTCCTTATAGAAAGACTGCTAAGGCTTATATACTCTACAGGGACCAACATGCAAAGATTAGAGAGATATCTGCAAAGGCTAATGTAGACCTTGTAGACCAGTATCTAGAGAGAATTGACTGGCAGGTTCAAGAGAACAGCAATATGACTTTTTCTCTTCAAGGCTTAAATAACTATATATCCTCAGAGATAAGCAAGGTATACTGGCTAAACAAAATATATCCTCCAGAGATCAGGAATGCCCATATCAATGGAGATTTTCATATCCATGACCTCAATAGCCTTTCTGTCTACTGTGTAGGTTGGGATTTACAGGACCTATTAATAGAAGGTTTTAGAGGTGTCCCAGGTAAGGCAGAGAGTAAACCCGCCAAACATTTTAGAAGTGCATTAGGACAGATAGTAAATTTCTTCTATACCCTTCAAGGAGAGGCTGCTGGGGCTCAGGCATTTTCTAACTTTGACACACTGTTAGCACCATTTATAAGATTTGATAATCTCAGTTACAAAGATGTAAAACAAGCCCTTCAGGAATTCATATTCAATACCAATGTATCAACAAGGACAGGTTTCCAATGCCTCTCTGAGGATACAGAAATCTTAACACCAGAAGGCTGGAAGAATTATACTCAGATAAAAGAAGGGGATGAAATCTATACATTTAATATAGAAATGGGAACTATAGAGAAAAAGACAGTTAGGAACGTGTTTGCCAGAGAATACGAAGGAATAATGTATAACTTAAGAAATGGGAGCCAAAATCAGCTAATCTCTCCTGGACATAGGGTAGTTAGACAGGTTTTTAACACAGATAAGTACAAGCTAGAACCAATAGAAGATATTCTTAAACTCTCATTACCAATCTCCATCCCTGTTAGAGGTGAAAACGAAAATCCTGAAGCGGAGATTGAGGATTGGCAGATAGAACTTCTAGCATGGATACTTTCCGAAGACAGTATAGAAAAAAATGGAAGTTGTAGAATAAGTTTATACCAATCTCAAGATGCACACCCGGAGAATTATAATGAAATAATAAATCTTCTTAACTCGCAGGATTTAGATTATACAGCCAGAACCCAGAAAGGGTTAGGAACATGTACACGCATAAAACTCTTATCTAAATCTAGCAGAGCTGTACTCGATTCTCTTAGTCTAAGTTCCAAAAAAGAGATACTATCAATCCTTTTTAAGCTAAGCAAGAGACAGGCAAGACTCTTCCTTGATACATATATAAAGGGTGATAGATGGGAGGAGAACTATAGGAGGCAAATAACGGTAACAGATAAAGAGATTCTCAATGCCCTTACTGCAGTGGCAGTATTGGCAGGGTATAACTTCAACGTAAAGGAAAGGATAGTTCGAGGCATCCCTAAGAAGATTCAGTATATAATTACCCTCTCTGAGACTCAATATGATCTCATTCAAGAGATAAAGACTATCAACTATAAGGGTGTAATCTGGAGTGTCAATACAGAGAATGAGACGGTAATAGCCAGAAGAGACGGACAGGTATTCATAACTGGCAATACTCCCTTTACAAATGTGACGTTGGACCTAACTGTCCCTCAGTTTATGAAAGACCAGCCTGTAATTATCGGAGGAAAACCCCAATCTGCCACATATGGAGAGTTCCAAGAGGAGTTGGATATTTTTAACAGAGCCTTCTTAGAGGTTATGCTTGAGGGAGATGCTAAGGGAAGGGTATTTACATTCCCTATACCAACATACAGTATTACAAAGGATTTTGATTGGGACAATCCAAATATCGAACTTTTATGGGAAGTTACAGCAAAGTATGGCATTCCCTATTTCTCTAACTTTATAAACTCTGATATGAAACCTGAAGATGTGAGGAGTATGTGCTTACATCCAGATGAACCAATTGTGGTAAGGATCAACAACCAGATAATAAAAACAACAATTGGTGAACTTGCAAAGAACTACGCTAAACAGTATGATGATGAAGGCTGGGCTGAGGCTAATGGAGAAATCAGTGTCTTGAGTTTTAACCCAAATACATACAAGATAGAATGGAAAAATATAGTGAGATTCTTCAGAACATATGATAATTGCCTTGTAACAATTGAAACTTATGATGGGAAAATAATGAGGCTATCTAAGGATCATCCTGTTGCTGTCTATACTCCATATGGAATAACATTTAAACCTGCAAAAGAAATAGACGAAAATGATATCCTCATTGTTTTGAAGAGTGCGCAAGATATACTAAAAGCTGATGATATCTATATTGGCAAGTATAAATTAGATGAAGATTTGGCATTTTTGATGGGATTATTTATAGCAGATGGTAATTACCTTTATGATAGTAGAGAAGAATACAGCTCATACGACAAGGAAAGAGGAATTCAATTTACTTTCAATTGCGCTGATGTCGAACTGATTGAGAAGGTAAAAGAGATTGTTTATAACAAATTCAATTATCAAATGAAGTGTAAAAAAGACCCAAGATATGATCATTCACTGTATGGTTATATATACAATACAGAATTAGCTCGATTGTTATCAGAAAATGGTTTGCAAAAATATGGTGGTGTTCCTAATATCATATTCAATGCTAAAAAAGAGGTGATAATAAGCTTTTTAGAAGGAATATTTGCTGGAGATGGCTATAAAAATGGGAAGGAGATTCATATCAATGATAAAAAACTAGCAGAGGATCTGGCTATTCTGTATTCACTTGTTGGTATACCTGTTACAGTCAGATTTAGAGGAAATAGTCAAGTTATAAGACTGCAGCATACATTGGGTAGAGGCAATGTAAATGGTAGTGTAGTCAAAGATGCTCTTGTTTGCAAGAGTTCACTTGATAAACATACCGCCCATACTGAGGAGAGTCTGAGGATTTTATCAAGTGATATAGCGCTTGTAAAAGTAAGGGCTATAAAAATCGAGAATTTACCATATGAACAAGAGTTTTATGATATAGAATTACAAGGAAATCATTACTTTGTCCATTCATTGGGCAGTATAACGCATAACTGCTGTAGATTAAGGCTTAATAATCGTGAGTTGCAGAAGCGTGGTGGAGGGCTTTTTGGGGCAAATCCTCTTACTGGTTCTATCGGTGTAGTCACCATAAATATGCCAAGGCTTGGATATCTATCAAAAGATGAGGACGAGTTCTTCGAAAGACTTGAGACGCTTATGATTCTTGCCAAAGAAAGTCTAGAGATTAAGAGAAAGGTCTTAGAAAGATTTACTGAGAGAGACCTCTATCCCTATTCCAAGTTCTATCTTAGAGAAGTAAAAAAGAGATTCGGAGAGTACTGGAAGAACCACTTTTCAACCATAGGGCTCATAGGAATGAATGAAGCATGTCTAAATCTTTTGGGTGTAGACATAGGAACAGCTGAAGGGAAAAATTTTGCTATAAAAGTTCTCTCTTTTATGAGAGAGAAGTTGATAGAGTTCCAGGAAGAGACCGGTAACATATATAACCTAGAGGCTACTCCCGGTGAAGGAACATCGTATAGACTAGCTAGGATAGACAAGGATAAATATCCAGATATTATATGCGCTAACGAGAGAGAGTTTAGAGAGTTATCAGCTGAGCCTTTCTACACAAACTCAACACAGTTACCGGTTAACTATACAGATGATATCTTCTATGCCCTTGACCTACAGGATGACATACAGACTCTCTATACTGGAGGGACCGTATTCCACATATTCGTTGGAGAAAAGATACAAGACCCTAACAGTGTAAAAAATCTTATAAAGAAGATCTGCGAAAACTATAGGCTCCCCTATATAACAATAACTCCAACGTTTAGTGTATGTCCAAGCCACGGATACATCGCTGGAGAATACTCTATATGCCCAAGATGTGGTGAAGAGACAGAAATCTACTCTCGTGTAGTTGGATATCTAAGACCTGTAAAGCAGTGGAATAAGGGTAAACAGGAAGAGTTTAAGCTAAGAAAGACGTTTAGTATTAGATAGGAGGGGAATATGGGAGTAAAATCAGACAGATGGATCAAGAGGATGGTAGAAGAATATAGGATGATAGAACCGTTCTGTCCTGAACTTGTAAGCGATGGAAAGATATCTTATGGGCTCTCCTCATACGGATATGATGTAAGGGTGGATAACAAATTTAAGATATTTACAAATATAAACAGCACTATCGTTGACCCCAAAAACTTTGATAGTAGGTCCTTTGTTGATGTAGAGTCAGATGTATGCATCATACCTCCAAATTCCTTTGCCCTAGCCAAGTCTGTTGAATACTTTAGGATACCAAGAAATGTTATAGTGATATGTATTGGAAAGTCTACATATGCTAGATGCGGAATAATTGTTAATGTAACCCCTATTGAGCCAGAATGGGAAGGATACATCACACTAGAAATCTCAAACACTACACCTCTACCTGCTAAGATATACGCCTATGAAGGATTAGCGCAACTAGTATTTTTTGAGGCGGATGAGCCCTGCGAGGTATCTTACACTGATAGAAAGGGTAAATATAATAAACAGATGGACCTAACTTTACCTAAGGTGTAAGATGCTCATTGGTGGATTACAGAGGTTTTCACTTATAGATTATCCGGGGAAGGTCTCAGCTGTCATCTTTACCATGGGGTGTAACTTTAGATGCCCCTATTGCCATAATCCAGAGCTTGTAGAATTTAATGGGATAAGACTTATAGAGGAGGGGTATATTCTATCCTTTCTAAAAGAGAGAAAAGGGAAATTAGATGGAGTTGTTCTGACTGGAGGAGAACCAACCCTCCAGTCAGACATTGTTAGCTTTCTAAAAGAGATAAAAAAACTAGGATTTCTCATAAAACTAGATACCAATGGAAGTTACCCAGAAATAATAGAAGAGCTGTTGAAAGAGGGATTACTAGACTATATAGCTATGGATATAAAGGCAAATCTAGAAAAATACAGTGGAGTAACACGGAGTAATGTTGATACTAAAAATATAGAAAGAAGTATCGGTATCATAATGAAATCAGGCATAGATTATGAGTTCAGGACAACTGTAGTCAGGTCCCAGCTTAGTAGAGATGATATATTAGAAATTGGAGAGTTAATAAAATCTGCAAAGGCTTACGTCTTACAGGAGTTTAAACCATCAAAAACACTAGACCCAAATTTTATCGAAGAGACATCGTATACTAGGGAAGAGCTAGAGGAGATAGCAGTTATTCTCAAGGGGCTAGTAGGGAGGGTAGTCATCAGAGACTAGGGAATTTCTTAACCTCTCTATATCTTCACTACTTAATTTCTTTGTCTGGACTCTGCATATCGGCTTGAACGGTATTCCTATCATAGAGAAGAAAATCTTGCCCGTAAGTGGCCAACTCTTAGCTAGGATGTCCCACTTCTCTATTATCCTCCATTGAAGCTTTCTAGCAGAATCTATATCTCCTCCCTCATACTTTCTCAATAATTCGTTAAATAAACTAGGATATACATTACATCCTCCGCCTATAACACCTGTAATACCTAAAGGCAAAGAGGCTAAGTAGAGAACCTCATTTCCCTGAATTACTTGAACTTTAGTTCCCTCTACCTCCATAAGCATTCTTGTTATCTTATTCATATTACTGGAGGAATCCTTTATCCCAGCAATGTGGCTCAATTCCGACAATCTCTTAAAGAGTTTGGGTGTAATAGTATATGGTTCGTAGCCTCCAGGTTCATACAGATAGATTGGGATATCTATACTTCTATCTATCTCTCTGTAATAATCAAATATACTATCTTCTGTTGGCTCTATATCTCTAGGTACCACTACAACAACTGCATCCGCACCAAGCTTCTCAGCATGTTGTGACAATTCTATAGTCTCTCTAATACTATCCCCACCAGTTCCTGGCCAAACAGGAACTCTCTTATCTGCCTGCTCTATAACTACCTGCATTATTATCTTCTTCTCTTCCTTAGTCAATGCTACCCTCTCGCCACTTCCCCCTATGGGAAACAATGCAGACACCCCTTGTTCGATAAGCCAATTAGTAAACTTTCTCAATGTTTTCCCATCGATACAGCCACTCTCACTAAAAGGTGTAAGCATAGGAACTATAGGACCTTTTACTTTCTCCAAGATATCACCTCCATATAAAACAGTTAGGGGCGGTTTATCCGCCCCATATCTATTCAGAATAAATACAAGACTGGGTCTTTCAATGCTTCACCCAAGTCTCTTAGGAACATAGATGCAGGTGCTCCATCTACCACACGATGGTCTACAGATAGGCTTAGAGTAACTTCATTTACTACTACATTTCCTGGTTTAAGGGTTTCTCTGATTCTTCCAATACCCAGTATGGCTACCTGTGGTGGATTTATTATCGGAGTAAAGAAATCTATTCCAAACATACCAAGATTAGTGATGGTAAATGTTCCGCCAGATAATTCCTCAGGCAGGACTTTACCTTCTCTTGTCCTAGCTATCAAGTCATTTGTTATTTTGGCTATCTCAAAGATATTCTTCTTTTCCGCCTCTTTGACTACAGGGACAAGAAGCCCTTCTTTTACAGCCACCGCTACTCCCATATTTACCGCATCGAATATTGTAAGCTTTTCTCCATCAAAATGGGCATTTAAATTAGGATAATCTTTTAGGACAAGTGACACAAGCCTTATAAAGATATCATTAAACGTCGGAACTGGTAAATTATTAGCGGAAGCCTTCTCTTTAAGTTTTTCTCTTATCTTGACTATACTAGTTACATCCGCAGTAAATTCTAGTGTGATATGAACAGCCTCTCTATAGCTCTTAGAAAGTCTTCCTGCAATCTCTCTCCTTATAGGAGAGATAGTTTCTTCTCTGAATGCAGGCTGGATAGTCTGTACAGTTGGCTCTGGAGTAACCTGAGGTGTCGGCTCTACCTTCTTATGAGCTTCTATGTATGCTAAAACATCTTTTTCTACAATCCTACCATCTGGGCCTGTCCCCTTAACAAGAGATAGGTCTATACCAGCCTCTCTGGCCAATCTCTTTGCTGCTGGGGAAGCCTTGATAACTTCTTCTACCTTTGGTTCTTCAGTTTTAATCTCTTCTCCTTCCTCTCCTATGATAGCTATAGGTTGTAGTATAGGGACAACATCTCCCTCTTTTGCTACTATCTTGAGAAGGATACCATCGTAAGGGGACTCAACCTCCATATTGACCTTATCGGTCATTATCTCAACGATAGGTTCTCCCTTCTCTACCTTATCCCCTTCCTTCTTTAACCACTTAGTTATAGTCCCCTCCTCCATAGTCATCCCAAGTTTAGGCATAACAAACTCTTTACTCATAGAAACCTCCTAGAGTATCTCTTTTATAGCAGAGATGATTTCCCTCTCCTGAGGTATAAACTCATCCTCAAGTGGTCTGGAGTATGGAACAGGCGTATCTGGAGCGGTAACCCTAAGAATAGGGGCATCAAGATAATCAAAGGCATTTTCTACTAATACAGCTACAATCTCTGCCCCAAAGCCATTCGTTTTTACCGCCTCATGCACTACTATCACATGCTTTGTCTTCTTTACCGATTTTACCAACGTCTCAACATCCAAAGGCTTTAATGTTCTAGGGTCAACTACCTCTACGCTTATACCTTCCTTCTCCAACTCTTTCGCCGCATTAAGTGCCTTATGGACCATCATAGCTGTAGCTATTACTGTTACATCCTTTCCCTCTCTCTTTACATCTGCAACACCTAGAGGTATGGTATATTCTTCCTCAGGGACAGGTCCCTTAAAGTTATAAAGCATCTTATGTTCCAAAAATACAACTGGATTATCGTCTCTTATGCTTGATTTTAATAAGCCCTTAGCGTCGTATGGGGTAGACGGCATTACAACCTTTAGACCGGGAACATGAACAAAGAAGGCTTCTAGACACTGACTATGCTGAGCAGCATTCCCTCTTCCTGCTCCACAGGGAGCTCTCAAGACCATAGGTATCTTTGCCTTTCCTCCAAACATATATCTGATCTTCGCCGCCTGATTTACAAGCTGGTCCATCCCAATTGTTGCAAAATCTACGTACATAAGTTCCGCTATCGGTCTCATACCTGTCATTGCAGATCCAACTGCCGAGCCCACTATAGCAGACTCTGAGATCGGAGTATCTTTTACCCTCTCAGGACCAAACTCAGCAAGCATTCCTCTTGTTACTCCAAAAGCTCCACCGTATATTCCTATATCTTCACCCATAATAAATACTGTCGGGTCTTTCCTCATTTCCTCACTCATAGCTTCTCTTATTGCTTCTGCAAATGTAATCTCTCTCATCTTTAATCACCTCTCTTATGCGTAAACATCACTAAGTAGGTCTTCTGGGTCTGGGAAAGGACTTGCTTTAGCAAATTCTACCGCATTATTTAGGTCGTCATCGACCTTCTTTTGTAATTCCTTAAATCCCTCCTCAGTAAGTAAACCCTCCGCTATAAGTCTCTCCTTAAATCTCCTTATCGGACACTTTTCTCTCCACTCTGCCTCTTCCTCTCTCGTTCTGTAAGCCCTAGCATCACTACGAGAATGCCCTCTCCATCTATAGGTGAGAGACTCTATGAGGATAGGGCCCTCCCCATTTCTTGCCTTCTCTACCGCTTCACTTACAGTATCATAAACCGCTATAACATCATTTCCATCCATAACTATACCGGGGATGTTGTAAGCTTTCGCCCTATCCGCTAGTCTCTCTATCTTTACCGCCTTACTCACAGCCATAGACATTCCGTAAAGGTTATTCTCTATTATATAGATCACTGGCAGGTTCCATATAGACGCTAGATTCAAAGATTCGTGGAATGAACCTTGATTAACCGCTCCATCCCCAAAGAAACATATAACCACCTGTTTAGTTCCTCTCATCTTTATGGAAAGGCCTGCCCCTGTAGCTATGGGAATACCACCCCCTACCACACCATTTGCACCTAGGATACCGATATTTATATCCGCTATATGCATAGAGCCACCTTTACCTTTACAATAGCCAGTCTTCCTACCTAAAAGTTCTGCCATCATATACTTAACGTCTCCACCTTTAGCTATACAGTGTCCATGACCACGATGTGTACTTGTTATATAGTCATCCTTGTTTAAAGCTTTACAAGCTCCAACCGCAGTAGCCTCCTGCCCTATGTATAGGTGCGTACTCCCATGTATGAGATTTAATGAAAATAACTCCTCTACCTTTTCTTCGAACCCCCTTATAAGCATCATCTTGTAGAGCATATCAAGTTTGTCTTCCTTTGTTAACTTTTCAGAGTACTTCATATCAACCTCCTAGATTCAATAACTCTCTTGCTGTTTGTTCATCTGTAACAAGCCCATTTAGAACTTTCATTCTAAGGGCACCCAAAACAGCCCTTAACTTATTTTTCCCTCCTGCAACACCAATAACATAAGGAATCTTTCTCAATTCTTCTATGCCTATCCCTACAATTCTATTCTCCAGTGAAGATAATATAGGTTTTCCATCTAAGTCATAGAATCTCCCCAAGATATCTCCAACACCACCTTTCTCTTTTATCTCTTCAAGTTCTTCTTCGGAAACACAGCCTGAAGTGAGAAGTATTGAATTATTATCCATAGCCCCTATACCAACGATAGCTACATCAACTTTGCAGGCTAAAGAAAGGACATCTCTTATATGACTCTCCTTAAGTAACGCATCTCTTATCTCAGGGTTATCTACCACCATAGGGGCTCTAAGGATATATGCACTACCATCTAACTTTAGGGCAAGACTCTTTGCCAGTTCATCAGCATAAACAGAGGAATTTAGAGGATTCATCCCTCCGACAAGTTGAACCACTTTGATCTCTGGATAAGTAAGGTCACTAGGAAAGTTATTAACAACCTCGTATAGAGTAGACCCCCAAGATATTCCTAGACTTTCTATTCCTTTTATCTTTCTTTTAAGTAGGTCTGCGCCACCTCTCCCTAAGTTCTGCTTTAAGAGTGCGGTATTTTCATTAGAGGCAACTATAACTACCTCTTCTAGAGAGAACATCTTTTCGAGTTTATCCTCTAGTTCTGGGAATATTTCATTAGGAACATTAAGCCTTATAGAAACTATACCAGACTTCTTAGCATAGTCTAACATTCTAGAGATAGTAGGACGAGAGATACCTAACTGTCTAGCTATCTCCTCTTGAGTCTTCTCTTCAGTATAGTATAAATGAGCCACCTTTACAACGGTATGCAGATATTCCCAATCTCTATTCTTCACAGTATAGATTGTAATATATATATTCCAAAATTTCAAATGCTGAAATTTTGTTCAACCAAAATCTATATAAAGATAAGTTTTCTATAAACTTCTGTACGAAAAGTTAAGAAATCAAAAGGGCGACGGGAATCTATACCCATCACCCTTTAATAAAGTCTCCTATCCTTTTATTCTTATCGTCTTTATCTCGTAAGGTTTAAGGTCTAGAGATATAGTCTTTCCTACTACTTGCCTTTCCTCTCCTATTGGTTGTTCTATAAGGTCAGTCTCTACATAAGAATTGCATGGAATATTTAGAGTTATTTTCGCTGAAGTATCTTTTCCATCCGTTTCATAAATTCTTAAGATTATATCGTCATTATCCTCTGCCTTCTTCATTATCGATACTATGGCATTTTCAGGTTCTACAGTGATGACCTCCATAGTCTTGTCAAATCTTCCCTTGTGGACATCTGTAACGTAAGGTATAAGTGGATAGTTGAATTCATTACCTACCCTTATAAGTTTTGCTGGATTAAACTCTCCTATGTGAGGATAGAGTGAAAATGTAAACTCATACTTACCCCTCTCAGGCAGAGGGTCTGGTTCATAAGAGCTCCTTAGTAATGTCATCCTAATTCTATCACCAGTTACATCAAAACCATACTTAACTGAACTCAAGACAGTAATACCTAACTTATTCCCATCTTTGTCTATACCCGTCAAATCTACCCATCTCTGGGAGGGGACTTCATTTCCATCAGGCTTCCTCTCTATACTTCCAAATGGAATATCAAACTTAGCTTTCCCACAGGTTATATCAGCTGGGAAGGCTACCTTTAACATAGGAACACCTAGTTCTTTGCTACCTCTTTCAAGCCAGAATAACTCAAGTCTAAAGTCAATTCTAGGGACGTCATTATTGAGTATTATATCTAATATAAATTCAGAATCGTTATACTTTCTTCTACTCCTAACTATAGCCCTAGCTGGTCCTGTCTCTAAAACCTCTACTGTGGCATCCCTATCTAGGTCTACCGTCCTTATTATCTGCCCTATCTCCCAAGCACTCATAGGATGAGGGGCTTCATAGAGTATCTGAAGTAACCCTGCTTTACCATCTTTCGGCAAGATTTCTTTTCCGCTAGCTTTGTCTACTATGCTAGTTATTGCGCCTATACCTGCGTTTACCGTAATCTTATAGAACTGATTCTCCACTATATATGTGGAGCTAGCCCTTACTCCACTCTCTGTTACCTGTCCTCTATACATATCCTCGACCTTTACAAAAGATGTAACCTCTTCTCCTTCTGAATATTTTAGATAGTATGTTTTATATCCATAACCAGGAACATCTTCAGCGGTAAATGTCGTCCTAAGTGCTTTCTGGAAGAAAGAATATTCCCTATACTGAACAGGTATTGCTCTCCTATTTTCGTCTATCAGGGCAAGCGGATCTTTCTCATCAAATACATCATATATATCTACCGTTACTACATCGGTCCTCTTCCAAGGTAGTGGGTTAAATACTACTATCGGAACAGCCTTCACACCAAGACTTATCTCCGTATCTATATCTCCCACTATTGCTTTCAATGACAACTCTCTTACCATATTCCCACTCGCCTTTGCATTCTGATATAGCCCTTGGGCATACTTGTATGTCTCAGGTATCCCTGAACCAGGTAAGATGTCGTGGAATTGGTTGAAGAGGGTATTTATCCATGCCTCATCTATTAGTTCCTTTGGTGGCATCTTCCCAGTTAGCTTCTTTGACAGTAATGCTAAGACTTCAGCAGAGGTCAACAGGTTCTCAGCCTTCCTATTTGCCTCTTTTATATTGCTCTGCGAGGTATAGCAACCTCTAAAGACAAAGTTCAGTTCATCGTTAACTACTGGGAATCTATCCCCATACTTTTCTGCTATAGAGAAGAACTCATCTGTAGTGCTACATTTTACCTTGGGGAATATGGGCCAGTTTTTCATCTCTTGAATAAGTTGAAGGTCTCTCCTTGTAGGACCTCCTCCATGGTCTCCAACACCGTAGACTATAAGATAATCCTTCATACCTGTCTGCTCATATAACGCTACCGCCTCTACCACATCCTCTGGCTTTACTGGTCCTAGATACCATAACTTACTATCATCCCAAGCTAAGACCTTCGAGCCGTCAGGAGCTGACCACCAGAATATTCTAGGTCCCCTTCCTGCCCTACAGAAATAGTATCTAGTTATCCCTGCTTTCTTTAATATCTGTGGATGCATCCAATGATGCCCAAATGTATCTGGCTCCCAGTCAATCTTGACCTTATCATATGGAAAACCAAACTTCTCTTTGAAGTATCTCTTTGTGTATAGTATGTGTCTTACTAATGATTCTCCACTTGCAAGATTTTTATCACCCTCTACCCAGAAGTTGGCAGTCACTTCCCACTGTCCATCCTTTACCTTCTTCTTTATCATCTCAAAAGTCTCAGGGCTATACTTCTCCATAGCAGAATAGACAGAGGTCTGACTCTGTGAGAATTTAAAATCAGGAAATTCCTCCATAAGCTTCATTACAGTAGTGAATGTCTTATAGGATGTATCTACCGTTTCTGGCCAGTCCCAGAGCCAGTTCATATCTATATGGGCATGGCCAACATAATGTATAGTAAATGTCTTTGCGACCTCCCCTATTGGTCCAAGAATCTTCTCTGCTGATTCTATAAGTTCCTTAGTATCTCTTTTACCAAGATTACTAGAGACTAGTTCAACTGCTGATTCTATAAGCCTTTCCCACTCTCTCCTTCTATCGGGAAACGCCTTTGCTAATCTTAGGGCAAAGTTAATCTCATATTTGAATCTCTTGACTTCCCACTCTACACTTTTTAGTATCTCTCCTAATTTCTCTAAGATATTCATACGAATCAAACCTCCTTTTCGGCTATATTTTGTTAACCTTTTAGATATTACCACATTCTACAATGATTTGGTATAATTATACTAAATATCCTAAAGAAGGAGGTCAAGATGTTTAATGTTATAATACTAGGTATAGTTAGCTTACTTACAGACATAAGTACTGAAATGGTCTATCCCCTTATCCCTTTGTATCTAACTAGTAAACTTGGGGCAAGTCCAGCTATAGTAGGTCTGATTGAAGGTGTAGCCGAAAGTACTGCAAGCTTATTGAGGGTATTCTCTGGTTATATCTCTGATATGATAGGTAAAAGGAAACCATTGGCAATTTTAGGCTATGGTTCTTCTACTCTAGGGAAATTCTTCCTTTACCTATCTAATACTTGGGGGCTTGTATTCGTCGGAAGATGGATAGATAGATTTGGCAAGGGGATAAGAACTGCCCCTAGAGATGCATTGATAGCAGACTCTACAGATCCAACTAGAAGGGGTAGGGCATTTGGTCTCCATAGGACGATGGATACGTTCGGAGCGGTTTTGGGGATACTTCTAGCATACTATTTCTTTACAAGATTTTCTGGAGATTACTCTAGAGTATTCCTATACTCTCTTATCCCTGCATTTATAGGTGTCTTGGCTCTGTTCTTTGTGAGAGAAGCTAAAAAGATAGATAAAAAATCTGCCTCTAAGCCATCTCTAAAGTGGTCTCTCTTAGATAGAAGACTTAAAGGGTTCCTTATAGTAACACTCATATTTACATTGGGGAATTCTTCTAATCAGTTTCTACTTCTTAGGGCTAAGAATCTAGGATTTGATACCGCTACTGTTCTTCTCCTATACCTTGCCTATAACCTTGTCTATATGGCATTTGCCTATCCTGCAGGAAGGCTCTCAGACAGGATAGGGAGGAAGAGACTAATAGTAGTAGGATACCTCTTCTATGGATTGGTCTACCTAGGATTTGCCATTGTAAAAAATCAGTCAACGGTCTGGCTCTTATTTGCCCTCTATGGCATATACATAGGGCTTACTGAAGGTGTTCAGAAGGCTCTCATCTCAGATATAGCACCTGTAGACATACGAGCTACCTTGATTGGGCTTCATGCAACATTAGAAGGGATAGGACTCTTGCCCGCATCATTTATAGCTGGACTCTTATGGAACAATATCTCAGCTAGTGCCCCGTTTTACTTTGGAGGTCTTATGGGCATTATATCTGCTATCGGAATGATGCTAGTTCTCTAGACTATCTCAAGATAGCAGGGGTACAGAGATACAATTCTAAGCCATTAATATTGTAGTAGAACTCTCCAAAGATAGCTATACTCTTCTCTTTAGGTCTATCGATACCTATAAAATAGCCATTAGACAACCTTTGAGCTTCTATATAGCTCCATATAGAATAGACAAAGTTCTTGTCTCTCGAATCTGCATACCATATCCCTACTTTAGTTGGATTTATATCCGAATTTAATGTAAGTCTTATAGAGGACTCATCCTCCTCTATATTCCAATTTATCTTGGGAAAAGGTATTTTACCTGCTATATATAGATAGAAGGCAGATATATCCTTTATAACCCTTTCCCTATCCTCAAGGTTATGGCCCGAATTGGGAACGTAGAGTATATACTTTTCTCCAGGCAACTCTTCTAAATATAGGTTAATCGCGTCTATAGCCCAGTAAGGGTCATTGGAACCATTAATGATAAGCTTAGGAACCTTTATTCTCTCTCTATAAGAGAATGGGTCTATAATAGATAGGATCGTATCACCTATGAAAGTATCCGCTAACTTGTCTAAACCAAGTAGAGTATAGTCTGACAATTTAGGACTGTAATCCCCCCAGAGTTCTTTTTGATGTTCAAACTGAGCCTTTATATTCAGATTGTCGTAGACCATTGGAGCTATACCCTTTACTCTATCATCACATACTGCAGTAAGCCAAGTAGTCCAACCCCTCTTTGAAGCACCAGTAACAACAAAACCTTCTAGATTTATATTTGCCCTCTCTTGAACAATCTCCTCTATAGCATCCATAGCTTTTATGGCACCTTTTGTCATAGGTAGGAGTAATGGCCAGTCTTCCTCCTGTGTCTCGGCGAATTTAGTAAGTGTATAGGCTATTAATGCATCCTCATACAGTCCACCAAAGAGAGGTTGATTAGGTATATCGAATAAAACAGCGGAAATACAGCCTAATCTTTTAGATAACTCCTCTACATAGAGGACCTCTTCAGAATGTTCACCTCTCCAGCTTCCCGTTATAAATAGTATCCCTACTTTAGTGCTAATGGGCAACTTAGGAATACCTATAATAAGCCTATGCGTCCAGATTATATTTCTCCATTCCTGAGAAGTTAGCTCTACCTCATAAAGGGTTATACCATCTCTTGCCTCCTCAGATAAGACCTCCCACTTATAAAAGTTGTCAACCTTATTTACATAATCTATAAGTGGCTGACTATAGGATACTGAAGATGTAACAAGGGATAGAAGAAATAGAAGAACTAATATCTTTAAGAATCTTCTCATGCAACATCACCTCCTGTAAACTATTATACCAAGTTTGGTAAAGTCACCGTAGATACCGTCAAATCGGTTTAATAATCTATCCTACCAAGATTACTTAGAATTTAGCAAAAGGTGGATGAATAGATGCTATAAATGGCTTAAAAAGGACGGAAGATTTTGTCTAAATGTCCCATTAGATAAAAACAAGGGTGGACAACAAAGTGTAGGTGCAGATTTAACTACTATTGCAAAAGAAATTGGATTTAAATACCATGCAACTATTGTCTGGAATGAAGGAAATATTTCAAGAAGAACCGCCTGGGGATCTTGGATAAGCGCTACCGCCCCTTATGTGATAGCCCCAGTGGAACTTATCATAGTCATCCAAGTCCTTTTCCAGTGGAATTACCCAAAAGATGTATAAAACTTTTTAGCTTTGTGGATGACTTAGTTTTAGACCCATTTATGGGTAGTGGAACAACATTACTAGCAGCCTATCTTACCAATAGAAAAGCGATAGGGATAGAGATAGATTTATCCTACTGTGAACTAGCAAGAAAAAGGTTAATTAAGGAAATTACAGGCAGTCTTCGATGCTTATGATAAGTTTGATATCAATGGGCATATCCCTCGACCGAACGGTGAGATAAAGAGAGACAGGAAATAATTCTAGTAGCTCTATTTCTAGCATGCTATAAACGTACATCTTCTGTTAAGTTTCAAAATTTTTAATCATAATAAAGATATTTTGTTTTTTATATTTTTTATTATTTATATCTGTATCTGTTACTGTTACTGTATAGAGGGGCTGGGTAGGGGGATTGGAGGGGGTATACAGGGGGTAGGGAGGGGTAGTACAGGGGTCCAGTTTATATCTTTAGCTTCTCTATTATCTCTAAATCTGATCTATACCCACAAAGTCTTTTGGCAGATTCTAGGTCTATCCACTCTGCCCTTGCAACCTCTCCATAAGCAGGAGAAATATTAAAGGAGACTGCCTTTGCTAAGTACCAGTGGACAGTCTTATCTACATTCCCCTTCTCAGAGTGTATATAGCTATAATGGGTTTCTCCCAGGTATCTTTCAATTTTTACATCTATACCAGTCTCCTCTTTTACCTCCCTAATCGCTGTTTCTTCTAAGGACTCACTATCCTCTATCTTGCCTTTTGGAAATGTCCAATAGCCAAAGCGGTCTAGAATCATAAGTAGATATATCTTTCCATTCTTCTTATAGGTGATACATCCAGAGGAGACCTCTCTCATTCTTCCATTAATCTCCTTATAACCTCTAAAGGATCATCTGACTCGTATATAGGTCTACCTATTACAACAAAATCTACCCCTCTCTCTTTTGCATCCCTATAAGTTCCAGTTCTCTTCTGGTCATCCCTGCTCTGAGAGATCCTTATACCAGGGGTAACAACAAGAAAATCTTCACCAAGTTCTTTTTTTATAATTTCTGCCTCATCAACACTTGCAACTACTCCAGTAAGTCCAGACTCTTTGCAGAGCCTTGCCCTCTTTAAAACGATATCCCTTACATCTCCAGAGATACTTAGTGTCTCTAGGTCATCTTTTCCTAGACTTGTAAGTAACGTTATCCCTAATAGTCCAAATTCACCTCTAGTAGTCTCTTGGGCTTTAATTAACGCATCTTTTCCAGCACTACTATGAATAGTAACAAATGTAGGCTTATGGGGTAAGATTGCCTCTATAGCATAAGATACAGTATTTGGTATGTCATCAAGTTTCAGATCTAACATTATCCTTTTCCCTAAAGCTTGAAGCCTATCTACCAATCTCCAACCAAACCTATAAAAGGCTATATAACCTATCTTATAGTAGGATACATTATCACCAAGAAGCTCTACCAGATCGAATATCCTCTTTTCATCTTTTAGGTCTAGTGCAACTATTATCTCTGGCTTCATCCCATCTCTCCTAGAATATCCAGCTTAATATCCAAGACACTATACTTATAAATAGTCCACCTAGAATAGCAGACCAAAAGCTTGCTATCTGAAATCCTGGAATTAGCCAAGCCACTATCTCTAAGAGTATAGCATTTATAACTAGTGTAAAGAGCCCTAGAGTAAGAATATTGATTGGTAATGTTAATATCTGCAATATAGGTTTTATTATCAAATTTAGTACTCCTAAGACTAAGCCAGCTATCAATGCATCCATAAAACTTCTTACCGATATGCCATAGACCACATAGGGGGTCAGACATATTGCTATTGTAAGGATGAGCCAACGTTTTAACATACTTTCACTCCTTCTAGATTTAAGAGTAGAATCTTTCTGTCTATTCCTAGACTATAACCACCTAATCCATTTCTACCAACTAATCTGTGGCAAGGAACTACTATTGGACAGGGGTTTATCCTCATTGCGTTTCCTACTACTCTAGCAGACCTTGGTCTTCCAATCCTTCTTGCAACTTCTCCGTATGTAGCAGTACTTCCATAGGGAATACTTCTTATAAACTCTAATATCTCTATATATACTGGACTAATATCTCCATAATCTATAGGGATATTCTTAAAATCTACCTTCTCTCCAGAGAAGTACGACATAAGCAGTTTATCAAGCCCTAGAGGGTCCCTTAAATCTTCTTCGCACTTTCTCTCATCCTGCCAATCAAGACTGATAAGCCCTCTATCTCCTATTCTATACACAAATGTTCCATATTTTGGAATAGTTAAAGTATACGGCTCTCTAGCCATCTCTTTACACTCTCCACTACATTTTTGGGAATATTACATCTCTTAGCCACCTCTTCTACAGGAAGGCTTTTCACTACTGAGATATCAGGATAGTTCGATAGGAGTCTTTTCATTCTCTCTTTTCCCATCCCTGGTATCTCAAGAAGACTGGACTCCAGTTCCTTTTCCCTAAGCTGATGGTGATACTTCACTGCAAATCTATGCGCCTCATCTCTAATCTTCTGGAGGAGCTTTAATGCCTGTGACCTTTTTGAGAGTCTTAGACTATATCCCTCGGGAAACCATATAACCTCTTCTCTCTTTGCTAAACCAATAACAGGTATATCTAATCCCTTTGAATCTAACACTTCTTTTACCGCTCCTACCTGTCCTAAACCTCCGTCTATAAGCATAAGGTCGGGAAATCCCCAATCCTCATTATCTAGTCTCCTCCAGATAACCTCCTGAAGCATAGCATAATCGTTGGGACCTTCCACCGTCTTTATCTTAAACTTTCTATAACTACTCTTATCTGGGATTCCATTTCTAAATACAACCATAGAACCAACAGCGGTTTTACCCCTTATATTAGATATATCATAGCCTTCTATTACCTCAGGTATCTTAGAAAGTCCTAGTATCTCTTGTAGACTCTTAAGAGGGTCATCTATATTAACTATCTTCTGACTAAACCTCTCTATAGCATTCTTTTCTGCTATATCGAGGAACTTTTTAAGGTCTCCCCTCTTTGGATTTTTTATCTCTACTTTTTTCTGGGACCTAGACGATAGCCAGTCCTCTATCAGTTCTTTATCTTTTATCTCCTGGTTTACAAGTATAATAGGTGGAGCGGGATTTCCATTTCTATAAAAAGCAACAACAAATGCTCCTAATATGTCCTCCTCTCCCGGATTCTCAATGTCAAAATCTTCTAGCCCTATAAGCACTCCCCTTCTTACAAATAGAACGACTACGTTATACTTTGATTTTACATTGAAGAGTGCAAATACATCTACATCTATCTTCTTATCACTTACTACATACTGTTTCTCTGTAAGTCTCTCTAAAGCTTTTATCTGGTCCCTTAAAAGAGCTGCCTTCTCAAAGTTCAACTCTACAGCCATCTGAAACATCTCTTCTCTAAGGGAATCTATGATTTCCTTACTATTTCCATTTAATACCCTTATAGCATCTTTTACACTCTCTAGATACTGTTTATGGAAAGACTCACTATCGTTTATACACGGGGCAGAACATAAACCGATATGATAGTTTAAACAGGCATTCTTAAATCTAAATGGATCACCGGTACAGCTTCTTATCTTGAACTTTTTACGTATTACGTGTATAACCGCTCTTAGGGCCTGAGTACTCGTATAGGGACCAAAGTATTCGCCCTTTTCCTCTATCCTGCGGGTAACAGTAAGAACAGGATACTTCTCATCAGTAATGAGTATATACGGATAAGTCTTATCATCCCTGAGTCTTACATTGTAGGGAGGCTTATACTGCTTTATAAGGTTATTCTCTAGGATAAGAGCCTCCATCTCAGAGGAGGTAATAATGTAATCTACTTCATCAACATAGGACACCATATCCCTTATCCTTGGATTCTCAGGATTTAGGTATGACCTAAGCCTATTCTGTAAGACCTTAGCCTTTCCAACGTAGAGAACATTATTATCCTTATCCTTCATTATATAGACGCCTGGAGCCTCTGGGAATATATCTGTTAACTTAGGCATATACCTCTTCCTCTATCTTTAGAACCTTCCTAAGATACATTCCAGTGTAAGAGTTTGGATTTTGGGCTACCTCTTCCGGAGTTCCTTCTGCCACTATATAACCTCCTCTATCTCCTCCCTCGGGACCTAGGTCTATTATATAATCAGCAACCTTTATCACATCAAGGTTATGCTCTATCACAATTACCGTATTACCCATATCTACAAGTCTCTGAAGAACATTTATCAGTTTTTCTATGTCTGCAAAGTGTAGTCCAGTTGTAGGCTCATCTAATATGTAGAGAGTCTTACCAGTACTCTTCCTACATAACTCTGAGGCAAGTTTTACCCTCTGAGCCTCCCCACCAGATAATGTTGGAGCTGGTTGTCCAAGCTTTATATACCCAAGACCAACATCCTGAAGTGTCTGAAGCTTTTGCCTTACCGCTGGGATATTCTCAAAGTGAACCAATGCCTGGTCTACCGTCATATCAAGCACATCTGCAATATTGGCACCTCTATATCTTACCTCCAAAGTCTCTCTATTATACCTCTTACCATTACAAACCTCGCAAGGGACATATACGTCAGGGAGGAAGTGCATCTCAATCTTTATCATCCCATCCCCGTGACAGGCTTCACATCTTCCACCTCTTACATTAAAGCTAAACCTACCCGGTTTATATCCTCTTATCTTTGCATCATGGGTCTCAGCAAAGACCTTCCTTATATCATCAAAGACCCCTGTATAAGTGGCAGGGTTAGACCTAGGGGTCCTACCTATAGGAGACTGGTCTATATTTATAACCTTATCTATGTGTTCTAAACCTTCTATCCTATCATACTTTCCTGGTATTACCCTTGACTTATAGAGTTCTTTCATTAATGCCTTATAGAGTATATCATTCACTAGGGTACTCTTACCTGAGCCTGAAACCCCTGTTATAAGAACTAGAAGACCCAACGGTATATTAACAGTAATATTCTTTAGATTATGCTCCTTAGCCCCTACTATCGTGAGATACTTACCATTAGAAGAACGCCTCACAGGAGGAATTGGGATAGTCCTTTCACCTGAGAGATACTGCCCTGTTATAGATTCTTTACACTTCATTATCTCTTCAGGAGTTCCAACCGCTACTAAATAACCACCATGTTCACCGGCACCGGGACCTATATCCACTATGTAGTCTGCGGATCTCATCATAGATTCATCGTGCTCAACTACTATAACAGTATTACCCAAGTCTCTAAGTCTTTTTAACGTATCTATAAGCTTTGCCTCATCTCTAGCGTGTAGTCCTATGCTCGGTTCATCTAATACATAGAGTACACCCATAAGTCCTGAACCTATCTGGGTTGCAAGCCTTATCCTCTGTGCCTCTCCGCCTGAAAGTGTTGCGGTAGGTCTATCTAGAGAGATATAGTCTAATCCTACATCTATCAAGAATTGAAGCCTTGCCTTTATCTCTTTAAGTAACTGGTGGGCTATATAAGTCTCCCTCTCTGTAAGCTTTAAATTATCGATAAAGTCTATCAATTCCTTTGGAACCATAGAGATAACTTCTGCAATAGATTTATCTCCAACCTTTACCGCTAAGCTCTCTGGCTTGAGTCTCTTACCATTACAGGCAGGGCAGGGATAAGGTCTCATATACTGCTCTATCTCTTCTCTAGAATAATCAGATTCTGTATCTACATACTTCTCTTCCAACATAGGTATGATGCCTTTATAATACATATTCACATATCTTTTCTGACCGGCAAAACCCCAGAAGCTAAATCTTAGGAATATATTAGGGTCTCCGTATAAGAGGATTCTAAGCTGTTCATCGGTAAGTTCTCTAACGGGTGTTGTAAGGTAGAAGCCTAGCTCTTCTCCCAAAGCGGAAAGCAGACTAGCATGATAGCTTCCAAGGGGAACCCAGGGAGCTATTGCCTCCATTATTGGAAGATTCTTATCTGGGATAACAAGGTCGGGATCTACCTCCATCTTAAAACCTAACCCTGAACATTCGGGACATGCACCATAAGGGCTATTAAATGAGAATATACGAGGGCTCAGCTCTTCCATACTCACGCCACAGTATGGACAGGCAAATTTCTCGCTAAATAGTAGCTCATCTCCATTCTCTATACTTACAATAGCTATCCCTTCCCCCATCTTTAATGTCGTCTCCAGTGACTCTGCTAGGCGTGTCCTTATCTCTGGCTTTACTACGATTCTATCTACAACAACCTCTATGGTATGTTTCTTATTCTTATCAAGATTTATCTCTTCTTCTAGCTCTATCAGCTTTCCATCTATCCTAGCCCTTAAAAATCCAGCCCTTCTTATCTCGTCCAATACGCCCTTATACTCTCCCTTTCTTCCTCTAACTACTGGAGCCAATAGTTGCAGTCTTGTCCCAGGCTCAAATGACATTATCTGGTCGACCATCTGGTCTACCGTCTGTTGGGATATAGGTCTCCCACACTTCCAACAGTGTGGATGTCCTATCCTTGCAAAGAGAACCCTTAAATAATCGTATATCTCAGTTACCGTTCCTACTATGGACCTTGGGTTATGAGACACACTCTTCTGGTCTATAGATATAGCTGGAGAAAGGCCATCTATAAAATCCACATCTGGCTTATCCATAAGCCCTAGGAATTGTCTAGCATATGCAGAGAGGGACTCAACATAACGACGTTGACCTTCTGCATAGATTGTATCAAAAGCAAGAGAAGATTTACCTGACCCACTCACCCCAGTAAGGACTACAAGTTTATCCCTAGGAATCTCCAAGTCTATATTTTTGAGATTGTGCTGTCTAGCACCTCTTATAATAATCTTATCTAATGGCATTATCTCTTTACCGGCTGTCCTAAGATTTCTCTTAGCTTAATAATTTCATCACGAATCTTTGCCGCCTTTTCAAACTCCAGATTCTCTGCAGCCCTGCGCATCTCCTTCTCCAAGAATTTCAGTCTTTTAGCTATCTCCTTTTTAGAGAGCTCCTCTACATCATAGATCTCTTCATCCTCAGCTACCTCTAGCATATCCCTAACCTCTTTCTTTATCGAGGTAGGAGTTATATTATGGAGCCTATTATACTCAAGCTGTGCCATTCTTCTCCTATTCGTCTCCTCTATAGCCCTTCTCATAGAAGACGTAACAAAGTCTGCATACATTATGACCCTACCATTTATATTTCTTGCTGCTCTTCCCATAACCTGTATGAGAGATCGCTCAGATCTTAGGAAGCCCTCTTTATCTGCATCTAGTATAGCTACCAAGGTTACCTCCGGAAGGTCAAGACCCTCTCTCAAAAGGTTTATTCCTACTACTACATCATACTTTCCACTTCTGAGTCCTTTTATAATCTTTGTCCTCTCTATAGCATCTATCTCAGAATGAATATATGTAACCTTTATATTTAACTCCTTAAGGAATTGGCTTAAATCTTCAGCCATCCTCTTTGTAAGTGTAGTGACTAAGACTCTACCTCCATCATCTACCGTCTTTTTGATCTCCTTTATAAGGTCCTCTATCTGACCTTCAGTTGGTCTTATCTGTATCTCTGGATCTGGAACTCCAGTCGGTCTTATGAGCTGTTCTACTACTTGGCTAGATACCTCTAGCTCGTATGGGCCTGGGGTAGCGGAGACAAATATCGTCTGCCCTACAATATTTATAAATTCATCAAACTTAAGAGGTCTATTATCTAATGCTGATGGCAATCTAAAGCCATACTCCACTAGGGTCTCTTTTCTCGACCTATCACCTTCATACATCCCCCTAAGCTGAGGTATAGTCACATGGGACTCATCAATAAATAGCAGAAAATCTTTAGGGAAGTAATCTATAAGCGTGTATGGCCTCTCTCCCGGTTTACGACCACTTAGGTGTCTCGAATAGTTCTCTATACCAGGACAGTATCCAATCTCTAAGAGCATCTCTATATCATACAGTGTCCTGGATTCAAGCCTTTGTGCCTCTAGCAATTTCCCCTGAGACCTAAACTCTTTTAGTCTCTCCTCTAATTCAGCCTTTATACTCTCTACTGCCCTGAGAAGTTTGCTCCTTGTTGTTACAAAGTGCTTGGCTGGATAGATAACAATAGACTTCAATGTCCCTAGGATTTCACCAGTTATGGGATCAAACTCTATAATTCTATCTACCGTATCTCCAAAACAGTCTATCCTGTAGATGATCTCCTCTGAGGATGGGAATATCTCTATGATATCTCCCCTTACCCTAAAGTTACCTCTACCAAGCTCGGTATCGTTTCTCTCGTACTGTAGGTCAACAAGCTTATCTAAAAGAGCTTCCCTGTCTATAGTGTCTCCAACCCTTATCTGGGCAGTAATCTCTTGATAGTCCTCAGGAGAACCTAATCCGTAGATACAGGAGACACTCGCCACTATTATGACATCCCTACGCTCCATAAGTGCCTGTGTAGCGGAATGTCTCATCCTGTCGATTTCATCGTTTATTGACGCATCCTTTTCTATATAAGTATCGGTGGTTGGTATATAGGCTTCGGGTTGATAGTAATCGTAATAACTGATGAAGTATTCTACCGCATTATAGGGAAAGAAAGTCTTAAATTCGCTATATAACTGTGCAGCTAAGGTCTTATTATGGGCAATAACAAGGGTTGGTCTCTGAACTCTCTCTATGATGTTAGCCATAGTAAAGGTCTTCCCGCTTCCCGTTACCCCTAGAAGCGTCTGAAACCTGTAACCTTTCCTTAGCCCTTCTACCAGTTTCTCTATAGCTTGAGGCTGATCACCGGTAGGCTTAAAATTAGAAACTAATCTAAATTCTCTACTCATAGTAATACCCCTTAGTAAATTATAACACAGAAATAAAAAAGACAGCCCCCAACATAGTAAGGAGGCTGTCTGTCCTATCTTGTCTTAAAATAAACTTACTATCTGTAATGTTCTCTAAGGTCGCTATTCCACTCCTGCATTAACAACTCTTCTAGAAGATTCTTTGCCTGCTCGAATGATTTTGTCCTATGGTCTTCTGCAATCATAAGCAAAAGACTCATCCTATCCCTATCTCTAAATGCCTGTAGTATGTTCTCCATCCTCCACCATCTTGGAGCTATGATATGAACCATTAATCTGCTTGGAAGTTTCCCAATCTTTTCTCTCTCTATAGCATCTTTGCCTACAATAACAGGGATTTCTACTACTACATCATCCGGAATCCCTTCTATCGCTCCGTTATTTGGCACATTTAGGATAAGTCTAAGTTTTTTATCGTTTACTACCGAATCTATAAATGGAACAATGGACTCTGAACTTGGTAGCATTGAGAATTCTCTAGCCAGACTTAGCTCTTTATTCTCATAAGCCATAATCATTGACCTCAGTCTAAGCTTTAATCCAAAGAGATACATAGTCCAACCAATCTCTGAATCTGGTCCACCTGAAGAAAACCACTTCTTCTTTGTCTCCAAGTCTGTATTGAACCACCAAGGAGAGACACTCCTTACCGTATCACCTACTGGGAAAAGACCATAGAGCCTATACATCTCTATTACTGCCGGACAGAGCTGATACCCCCATGGGTTATTCAGATACTCTTCACTCTGGAAATACCTTGCTGATTCTTTTTCTATCCAATCATTAAGAAGCGGATAACCATCTTTACCCTGATACAAGAATTTTGTCAACCAGATACAGTGATTGAATCCAGCAACCTGAAACTCTATATCCTCCTCTTTTAGCCCCATAACCTTCGTTACCATCTTAAACTCTTCTGCCCCATGACAGAAACCTATAGCCTTTAGTTTTGTCTCTCTCACAACAAGGTTTGTTCCTTCAAATACAGGATTAGATACCTGTAAGAAGTATGCATCTGGATTTATCCTCTCAACATCTCTTGCTAGGTCCAAGATAAAGTTTAGTTGTTTAAAAGCGGCAAAACCTCCATAGTAATCACTCACCATATCCCCTATCCCCCTGTAATATCCATGCTTTTCTGCTATATCCCTCTCTAGTTCCATAAACCCGTAACCGCCAACCTTTACTGTGTTTATCACAAAGTCTGCCCCATCCAGAGCCCTTTCTCTATCTGTAGTCTTCTCTAACTTTAAGTTGGCAGAGACCTCTTTCATATACCTCGATGCCAAGTCATAAACCATATCAAGTCGCTTTTCATCGATATCCATAAATGTAACAGTGCTTCCATACAGGTCTTTAGCCAGTGTTAAATCCCTAATAAGACTAGCAGAGAAAGACACACTACCAGCACCAATAATAGATATCTTAGGCATAGAAACTCACCTCCATTATTTCCTTCCTATTGGAATTACATATAGAGGATTCTCCCCTCTTTCTAGATTTAAAACTCTCTTTACTCCCTCATCATCAAATGCACCTATAACCACTGTGCCAAGCCCTAAGGCTTCACACTGTAGATATATGTTCTGTGCACTATGACCTGCCTCCATATATACATATCTAATGCCTCTTTCCCCATATTTTCTAGTAGTTCTTTCAAACACAGCAGATATTACAACAGCTATTGGTGCACGCCTTATACAGTCTTGCATAAGAGAAACTCTATACAGATCTATTCTCTTATCTCCTGAGGAGACTAATACGATATCATGTTTCTCAGGTCTATATTTGTATATACCTGGTTCTAAATCTTTTACTCTTCCTACAACAACATATATCTCTAATGGATATAATGCTCCTGCAGAAGGGGTAGACCTAAAACCCATTCTCTTGTCTGTAATCCCCTGAGCAGACCATAGAATCTGTGAGATTTCTAGGATAGTCAAAGGCTCATCTTTATACTCTCTTACTGATCTTCTCTTAAGTATAGCCTCCTCTACAGATGTATTACTAGAGAATCTTGGTTGAGGTAACCTCACTATTTTATCCTCTCCATAAGCTAAAATTGGCAGTAAGACTAAAGAAATAAGTAGAAATATAAAAATCTTCAATCTTTCACTCCGTGCCCTTAGTCATAAGGGGATAGCAGGAATTCCTACTATCCCCTATCAATATTAACTCTATCTCTTAAAGAACCACTGTTCTGGTTTTGTCACATCCCACCAGGAAAGGTCATCTCCCCATAAAACCTTTTCTGGCACATTCTTCAGCTTGTTAGATATTATCACTGGACACTGTACCATACCTACAGTACCAATTAGATACAGGTTCCTAGCCTGGAAATCCCAAGCGATCTGAGCCCTTTTTACATATTCCTTATCTGTAACACTCAGATACCAACTGTCCAACGCCTTAAAGAATGCCTTCGTCTCTGGATCTGGCTCTTCTCCACTCTTACCACCAGTCTCCCACCAAAGTCCCCATTTAACTGCCCAGCCAATAGGATAGTAGTTTGGCCTCCATGTAGTCATACCAGGGATAAAACAGCGCAACTCCAGCATACGGTTAGGGGACCAAACTCCAACATCGTGCAATCCTGCATTACCTCGAGTCACATATAGTGATCTTTCCTCAGGATTTAATGCTACTTTTATACCCACCTTCTCCCAGTAACCCTTTACTAGTTCGCACACCGTCTTTACTCCTCTGATACCTGCTCCTTCTACATAGGGAATGGTTATGGCAAGAGTCTTTCCATCTGGTCTTAATCTATAACCGTCTGGTCCACGCTTTAAACCTATTTCATCCAAAAGCTTGTTTGCCAAATCAGGGTCATACTGTATATAAGCCTTACCCCATTCTTCCTTATAGAAGCTACAACTTGGATGCACAGTAGCCTGCATTGGAACTCCAGTTCCTAGATATACGAACTTATTTATCTCATCTCTATTTATAGCTAAAGACATAGCCCTACTAAACCTTGAGTCTTGGAATATACTTCTTAATACAGGGTCAGGATGATTTCTATTAAATCCAAAGGCGACCTCAGTCGGATTACTACTAGTCCAGAGGAGAACTCTATAATCACCCTTTTTCTCGTTCTCTTTGTAGAGGGTATAATCTTCCATATCTCCGCCTATAGCTAGACCACCATGTGTAAGCTCCCCACTAATTAGTTTCATAATACCCACTTCTCTATTTCCCACGATATCTACTACTAATCTGTCTATATATGGAAGCTGATTACCTGCAGGATCTATTGCACAGAAGTATGGATTACGGACATATGTTCTTCTCTCAGTAGTTCTACGTTCAAGTATCCAAGGACCTAGGACAGGGGTATTAGGATCTTGCCCTGAGGAACCCACATCCGCATGAAATTGGATTGCCTTAAACCAAGCATCGAAACCTTCTTCTTTAGCTAATTTATTAGCATCCGGATTATACTTTATATGCCATCTCTTAAGATAATGTTTTGGAGCATAGAATGCATTCTGTCCTGTAGAGAAATATCCTAAAATACCAATAATTGGTCTATAAGGAACAGAGAATCTTATCCTAATAGTATAATCATCTACCTTCTCAAACTTTGCTAATTTTCCTCCTGGCATCCATCTGGTAGGTTTTACTGGGGTAAGTTCATTGTTCAATATAAAATCTTCCCACCAAAATATTACATCATCTGCTGTAAAGAGTTGTCCATCGGACCATTTCATACCCTTCCTGAGATATACAGTGACTGTCCTTCCATCTCTAGATATCTCATACTTTTTAGCAATATTAGGAAGTATCTTTTTCCCCTCTATATCTGGACGGAAAAAGTAAAATTCTCTAGCATGCTCTATGTCTGAAAAGGCTGCGGGTCCTAAGGCTGCAGTTCTTAATTCTCCTCCATACTTACCAATCTCCTCTATTGGTACTATCACTAATGGGTCTTCAGGTAATCTCTTCTCAACTGGAGGAAGCTTACCCTGTTTTACTAGATCAGCCAACATAGGAGCTTCACTGAACTTAGTAATCTTTTTCCCTGTAAGTTTCTCGTAATCAGATAAGTTATATAGCCCTCCGGAGATTACTTTTCCCTGAGAAAAAGCTAAGGAAACTATACCTATGCTTAGAAAAAATATTAAAACAAACACTAAAAACTTTTTCACTTTAAGCACCTCCCCATATAATAATTTTTGATAAATGCACTACCTGCACCTTGAAAAGTTAATATTGCTTTAAGGGTATTCCCCAGTGTATCATCTATTTAGAGTTAGATAGGGGTAATAACTTGCACCTCCTTGAGGATTATCCTCTTTAGAAAGTCTGTTACCCCCGGGTTGAGGTATAGCTTCTAACACGTAGGGTGAGATACTTTACTAATCCCTCAGCCTAGCAAACTGAGGTGCATCCGATTAGTAATAGTATGCTCTTATGGCGAGGCTGTTGTTATCCTCAGTTATTACAACCAGAAATACCGTGAAGCTAACACTCATAAACATAAAAGAGCTCTGGTACTTACTGCCAGGAAGTTAGTACGAGCTGATAACCACTATTTAATTTTCAAGGTGCATATAGCTAACCTAAACTTTGCCTGACAGTTTTAGAAATTCTAAAAGTCAGGCATACTAG
>JACIXS010000255.1 GCA_014360335.1 bacterium
TAACTAGACTTATTTTCCATCAAGATTTTGGTCCATCCTTTGTAGCATTTCCTAAGCCAGCTATAGAGCTTATATTAGAATCTTTACCTTGGTCTGTAGGACTTTTAGGAACATCAGTAATTATAGCTTGGCTTTTAGGGGTACTACTAGGAACTATAGTGGGATGGAAAAGAGAATCTAAGATAAGTTCAGCTGTTTTTACTACTGGTTTAGTAATATCGCAAATACCAACATACCTTCTAGCTATAATCTTAGTTATGCTCTTTACCTTCTGGCTAAATCTATTTCCTATGGGTGGAGCCTATTCTGCTATGTTACAACGTAGCTTTAGCTTGCGTTTTATACTCAGTCTTATTAAACATGCCTTTTTACCTTCTTTATCTCTAGTCTTGGTTTATATCTTTGGGACAATGATCTCTCAGAGGGCACTGGTAATAAATATCTTGGGTGAAGACTATATAAAGCTAGCAGAGGCTAAAGGGCTAAGGAGTTCTCGCCTAATAAACAGATATGTATTGAGAAATACCTTATTACCTCAGACTACTGGGCTTGCACTAAGCCTAGGATTTATTGTAAACGGATTCTTCCTGATAGAATGGATATTTAATTATCCTGGTATTGGAAGATTATTTATGATGGCGATAAGAGAGATGGATTATAATGTCCTTATGGGAATTACTATAACTACTATGTTCTGTGTTCTTACAGCAAATCTCATTATAGAATTTTTATATCCTTTAATCGATCCAAGGATAAGGAGAGGATAAGATGAGAAAAGTCTTACTAATCTTTAAATATTCTCCCAAACTTACTGTAGGAGTAATTATACTGTTACTTTTAATAGCATTAGCTCTTTTGGAGCCTACCATCAATTATTATAGACTTGGGGGAAGGTCTTCTACTGAGATAGGCCTATTTGATACCTTTCTCCCGCCAAGTCGAGAGCATCCATTTGGAACGGAAGCTTATGGTAGAGATGTATTCTCTCTGCTTTTAACAGGTCTTAAGTATTCTCTTCTTATTGGCTTTACTGCTGGCGCTTTAGCCACATTTATTGCTGTAGTCTTAGCATCAATAGCTGGTTATAAAGGTGGAAGGATAGAGGCGTTTATAACTACCATAGCCAATTCTATATAAATCATCCCCACTTGGCCCATACTAGCAATAATAGTCCTATTTTTTAGAAAAGTAGAACATTTTTTACTTTCTTTAATACAGTCTTTCTTTAGCTGGGCTGGGTCATCTAGGCAGATAAAGGCACAGATAGCAAGCTTAAGGGAGAGACCGTATATAGACCTAGCTAGAGTCACAGGATTCAGCGATCTAGAGATCATGTTCAAAGAGATACTTCCAAACTTTTTACCATATATATTCGTTGGTTTCTCCTATGCGGTAACTGGAACAATTATGGCTGAAACTGCACTAAGGCTGGTTGGT
>JACIXS010000256.1 GCA_014360335.1 bacterium
TAAATAAGGAAGGTATAAATGTTAATCTTACGGTTAAGATGAACCATCTCTTGATTGACTGGTGGATAAACCATATAAATAAGGTAGACAAAAAGATGGCTGAATTTATAAGGGATAGGATATAGAAATATTTATCCCTTTCCCCTTTATCTCTAGTTTTATGCTATAATTAGACGAAGATACGTAGAAAAGGTTTAAGGAGTGTGCTTATGGCTAAGAGAAGTAATCTAGGTTATGGTAGTCATATCCTATGGGTTTATAGAGATGAAGGGGAGTATGAAACCATTCTTAAAGAGCTTGTTAAAGATGGATTATCTAAAGGGGAACGGATTATTCTTATTGGATCAGAGGAGGATATCTCTAAGATTGCTTATCTTGCAGGTATTAAAGATAAGAATATAAGTTATCTTATTCCCGAGAAAGATATTGATGAACTTATAGAGAAAACTTCGGAGAGGTTTTTCAAATCCTGGTATACTAGAATTATAAGTGCAATAGATGAGACAGAAGAAAAGACATTAAAAGAATTACTTGAAACATCGGCGAAGATTGATAATTTATGTAAAGGTAATATCGTCTGGATATGTGCATACGATATTAATAGACTTAATCCTATGTCTCTTTTACATTTAATTCAAGCCCATCCTTACCTGATGTTAGGGGAAGAAGTGCTAGAGAATTTCATCTTTGTCCCCCAGGATAAGTTGATAAGTGGAACTGCTACAGAGATCCTATCTTTAATAGTCGATATCCTTAAGAGAGGAGAACACTATAAATCAGACCTAAAGGATACTTTAGACCTATATAAGGCACTATTTGAATCTACAGGAACTGCAACTGTTATAATAGAGGATACTACTATAACTTCTGTAAATGAGGCATTTGTCTCTTTAACTGGTTATACTAGAGAAGAGGTAGAGAATAAAATGACATGGATGGAGTTTATTCCATTGCAGGAAGACCTAGAGAGGATGCTAAGGTATAGAGAATTAAGACTTAAA
>JACIXS010000257.1 GCA_014360335.1 bacterium
AAGGATGGCTTCGCTGGACAATTTGGACATCTCGTCTTAGACCCCAAAGGTCCGAGGTGCTTCTGTGGAAGTAGAGGTTGTCTTGTAACACTTGCCTCTCCTTTAGCGATAGAGAAAAAGGCGATAGAGGCTGTAAACGAAGGGATAAATACCGCTTTAACAGCAATATATAAGGAAAAAGGGACAATTCTATTTAAGGATATAGCAGATTCTGCGCTAAACGGAGACAAACTATCTATAAACCTTATAGAGGAGGCTGGTAGATACCTAGGGCTAGGCTTTAGTTACGTAGTAAATCTCTTTGCACCTCCACTAGTTGTCCTTGCAGGGTCTTTGAACTCTGCTGGGAATATGCTTCTTGAGACGATAAAGAGGGAGATAGCTCTCCATTCAGTTCCTCAGGTATATCAAGGTATAGAGATAAAATTCTCCTCGCTCGAAGAAGATGTAGCAGCAAGGGGAGCAATAGCTCTAATCATAAGAGAACATCTCAAGCAACTAGCAGAAGCAGGATAGATTTCATTACAATAAACCCATCCGAACGATATAATCCTAAGCCTATAGGAGTTAATTAATTGGCTCAGATTCTAATAGAGAATATAACTAAGACATTTAAGGTCTCAAAGAGAAAAGAGGGATTATTGAATACCCTTCTTGGTGTTTTTCACAGAGAACATACTATTATAAAGGCTCTAGATAGTATCTCTTTTGAGATAGATGAAGGCGAACTAGTTGGATACATTGGTCCTAACGGAGCGGGAAAGTCCACAACAATTAAGATATTAAGTGGAATACTCGTCCCTGATTCTGGACAGTGTAAAGTTTTAGGAAGAATCCCTTGGAAAGAGAGGATAGAACATGTAAAAAATATAGGGGTTGTCTTTGGGCAGAAGACTCAACTTTGGTGGGACCTGCCGGTTATAGAATCGTTTGAACTCCTAAAAGATATCTATAAGATAAGAGAAAAAGAGTATAAAAGAACACTTGAAGAGTTAATAGAAGTCCTAAATATAAAGAGCCTTCTAGACATACCAGTTAGGCAGTTAAGTCTAGGACAGAGAATGCGATGTGAACTATCCGCCTCACTTATCCATTCTCCAGCTATTCTATTTCTAGACGAACCTACTATTGGTCTTGATGCGGTATCTAAACTGGCAATCAGAGAATTTATAAAGAGGATAAACGTAGAAAAAAAGATAACTATAATACTTACCACTCACGATATGGATGATATAGAGACCCTATGCTCTAGAATCATCGTCATTGGGAATGGGAAAATTCTATACGATGGAACTATGGAAGGACTAAGAAAAAAGGTATCTAGGGACAGGATATTAATAATTGATATAGAAGATGGAAAAGACTTTGATTTGAAGTTAGATGGAATTAAAAATATAAGTAATGAGAATAGTAGATGGTATGTAACATTTGACCCAGAGAAGATACCACCATCTGAGCTAATCTTTAAGATTACTAACATCTACAACGTAAAGGACCTCTTTGTAGAGAATCCTCCTATCGAAGAAATAATAGCAAGATTCTACCAAGAACAGAGCATATGAAAGGCTACCTATCCATATTAAAAGTAAGGTTCTTGATGCTTCTACAGTATAGAGTCCCAGCTATAGCAGGAATCTTTACACAGTTTTTCTTTGGATTTGTAAGGATTATGGTCTTTCAAGCATTCTATAGTAGTGTAATCAATACCCAGCCAATAAGTCTAGCCCAAACTGTAACATACATATGGATTACGCAAGCCCTCTTCAGACTCCTCCCTTGGGAGGGGGATAGTGAGGTGCAAGAGATTATAAAGAGTGGGAATCTAGCATATGAATTGGTTAGACCCTTAGACCTCTATAATCTCTGGCTCTTCAGAGCTATTGCCCAAAGGTTAGCTCCAACACTTCTTAGGTCTATTCCGCTCATACTGATAGCATCGCTTCTACCTTCAAGATATTCTCTAGAATTACCAAGTTTAATTGCCCTTTTATCTTTTATCCCCACATTGGCTCTGGCATTTGTTCTATCAGCTACAATCACCGTCTTAATGAATATATTCACTCTATGGACGATATCTGGAGATGGAATAAATAGGACAATACCGGCGATAGTCTTGTTATTCTCGGGGTCTTTAATCCCTATTCCTCTATTCCCTAGCTGGATGCAACCTATCCTAAAATATATGCCTTTTCCAGGGTTATTAGATACGCCAGTGAGATTTTATACGGGCAATCTCTCAATTAACGAACTATCAAATTATATAACGATACAAATATTCTGGATCTCTGTTCTGATTATCCTAGGAAGAATTCTATTAAAGATTAAACTAAAGAGCATTATAGTTCAGGGTGGATAGTGTTAGATGATATAAAACTTTACTTTAAATACATAGGTATATCCATAAGGGCTCAAATCCAATACAGGGCATCATTTATTCTATTAACGATTGGTAACTTTCTCTTAACCTTTATGGATTTTGTTAGTATAATCTTTCTCTTTCAGAGATTCGGCTCACTAAAGGGTTGGAGACTAGAAGAACTAGCCTTACTCTATGGCATAATCCACACATCTTTTGCCATTTCAGAAGCTTTTTCAAGAGGTTTTGATATCTTCGATAGACTAGTAAGAAATGGTAACTTTGATAGGATTCTACTAAGACCAAGGAGCCTTATTCTCCAGATTTTAGGGACAGAGTTTCAACTTGTAAGATGGGGAAGATTTTTACAAGGACTTGTAGTATTGATATACGGATTAGTACATCTAGGGATAACATTAGACATATTTAAGCTCATATTTCTTGTATCTGCCATACTTGGAGGAGTATTTACATTTTCAGGCATCTTTATTTTACAGGCAACACTATCATTCTGGTCTGTTCAGAGTATTGAGATTGCCAATTCATTCAGTTATGGTGGGGTAGAACTGGCAAGCTACCCATTATCTATATATCCAAAAATCTTTAGAGAGATATTCATATTTATTATACCTATAGCCTTTATAAACTATTTCCCTGGGCTTATAATATTAGGTAAGGAAAATCTTACAGGAATACCAAGCTTAATCTCTTATCTATCTCCAATTGTCGGATTTATATTCTTCTATATATCCTGTAAAATCTGGCACATAGGTGTAAGGCACTATAACTCAACAGGAAGCTAAAAAAAGTTACTTTTTTCAGAAAATTACACAACTTTGCAAAAAGTATGCTAAAATGATAATAATTTGTAAGTAGTGGAAGATCTCTATGCAGAGGAGGTTGGCAGAATTACCCCTACATAGCGGTAAAGCTCCTAGCTGGCTCTTCCAGAGGATGAAACAGCTAGCTAGGGAGATAGTGTTACTCTTTGTTATTGAGGGAAAGGTCAATGACCTTATAAGGAACCTCTCTGACCCTTACTGGTTTCAAGCCCTTGGCTGTGTATTAGGTTTTGACTGGCACTCCAGTGG
Source organism: bacterium (assembly GCA_014360335.1). GTDB lineage: Bacteria > DUMJ01 > DUMJ01 > DUMJ01 > DUMJ01 > DUMJ01. The sequence goes on from JACIXS010000257.1 coordinate 3,448, forward strand.
TCTTACAACCACTACAGGCAGTGCCATCAAGGAGGGCTTAAGGGAAATAGGAGAAGATGTTGGACTATTCATTGTTGGCGGAAAGGGGAAAACCGCCATCCACACTCCTGACGAGATTAGAAGATTGGCTGACAAGTTTGGATTTGACGGAGAGAGATGGATAAATCTAAGTAGAGTTGTAGCTAGGGTAGATAACAATGCTATTCAGGATGGCTATCAGCTGTACTACCACCTCTTAGTCTTTACTAGAGATGGAAACTGGTGTGTGATACAGCAGGGTATGAATACAGATAATAGATATGCAAGAAGATACCACTGGCTTGGAGAAGAGGTAAAAAGTCTTGTAAATGAGCCTCATAAAGCCATATGCAGTGAGAGGTTTGAAAATTTAGTATTAAACCTTGTAGCCAAGGAGAGTGAAGGAACAAGAAATGTAATAACTGAGCTAAGTAGAGAACTGCCTGACAAGGTTGTAAAGGACTGGGAGAAGGTAATCCTTCATCTACCTGAGCATCATCCTATAAGTGCAAATGAAATAAAGCCCCAAAATCTAAAGAGCATTCTCTTAGAAACATATCAGAATCCGCCTCGAGACTTTCAGAGCCTACTACTCTATCAAGGGGTAGGAGCAAAGACACTAAGGGCTCTATCTCTTATAAGCGAACTAGTATATGGGCAACCACCAAGTTTCAAAGACCCAGCCAGGTTCAGTTTTGCGCATGGGGGCAAGGATGGACATCCCTATCCTGTAGATAGAAGCCTCTATGATACCTCTATCGAGATACTAGAGCGGGCTATAAAGAAAGCTAAGCTGGGACAGAAAGAGGAACTCAATGCATTAAGGAGGCTATCTCTATTCTTCTAGAGGGAGGCAAAGATGAATAAGGTAATCTTTGAAAAGGAGGTCAATAATATAAAACTTAAGGTTGTAGAGGGGGATATAACAGAGGAAGATACTGAATGCATAGTAAATCCTGCAAATAGTTATCTCCAACACGGAGGAGGGGTAGCAGGAGCAATTGTGAGAAAGGGAGGAAGAATCATCCAGGAAGAAAGCGATAACTACGTGAAGACTTATGGTCCTCTTCCTGTTGGAAAATCTACTATAACCTCAGCAGGTTCCCTGAAGGCTAGGTATGTTATACATACCGTTGGCCCTAGATGGGGTGAGGGTGACGAGGAGAGTAAATTGAGGTCTAGTATAACAAGTGTCTTGGAACTAGCAAGCAAAAAGTCCATAAAGAGTATAAGTATACCGGCTGTAAGCTGTGGGATATTCGGTTATCCTCCAGAACTTGGCACAAATGTTATAGTAGAGGCTATACTAGATTTTATAAAGAACAAGAAGACTTCTCTTACCGAGATACATCTTATAGGGCTAGGGAAAGAGATACCAGAACTGTTTAAGAAACATCTTGAGGAGAAAGGATAATGGAATATACAACTATTAAGATGAATAGTAAAAAGAGGATTGCCCTAATAGCACACGATAACAAAAAGGATGAGTTATTAAACTGGGCTAAGGATAATAGAGAGATATTAGTTCAGCATGAACTTTATGCTACTGCCACAACAGGAAGGCTCTTAGAAGAGTTAGGATTTTATATCACCAAGGTTAAAAGCGGTCCTCTAGGTGGAGACCAACAGATTGGAGCAATGATAGCTGAAGGAAAGATAGACCTCCTTGTATTCTTTTGGGACCCATTGGAACCGCTCCCCCATGACCCTGATATAAAGGCTCTACTTAGGATAGCTACTGTCTGGAATATTCCAATAGCCACTAATCTTGCCTCAGCAGACTTCATCATCTCTTCCCCATTTATGAAAAATGAGTATAGGAGACTGATTCCAAGGGTATGAGAAGGAAAATCTCTATTGTAAGATTTACTATTAGTACTATAATTCTAGGTTTCTTTGTTATCGGGCTCATAATTACCTACGTCTCATTTTCTAGAAGCAAGAATCACATACTTCTACAATCCTACGACCATATGGAGACTATTATGGACATTATCTCACAGAGTGTAAGAGACCTAGCAGATGAAAAGATAAAGTTACTTTCGATGTTAAGAGATGAATTAACAGAGAAAGGTCCTCACACATCTTTAGTAAATATCTTACTTGATGATTTTGATACTATACTTTATGTTGATAAAAACAGTAATATAGTGAGATACTGGTCGAAGTATGAAAAGCTAAAGCCGACAAATGTAAGTTATAGAGAATATTTTATTAAAACGAAAGAGACATTGAAACCTTATATAAGTGATAGTTTTAGGAATATAGCTGGCAATTACGGAGTTGCATTTACGGTTCCTATAGTAAAAGAAAACTCTTTTAATGGCCTAATACTAGGGGGGATATTACTTAACCAGCCAAGCTTTGGTTATCTTCTCTCTTCTAGTAGTTTTTACCGTAGTGGAACGGTAAGAATACTAGACAGTAAAGGGGTAGTTTTATTTAGTGCGGATCCCAAAGAGGTAGGAAGGATTTATAATAAATTTCCCTTAGATGGTAGTTATAGAAGTATAAGGATTGAAAATATTGACGGTAAAGATTATGTAGTTGGTATAAGCACAATCCCGGAGACAAACTGGAAGATCTTAGCTACTGTGGAGAAGGAAGATATACTACTTCACTCCTATAAAAATCTAAGATATATGATCGTTCTAGGCATTATCCTTATCTTAGCCTTACTTATAGTGATAATTATACCTTTGAGAAAGTTGACCAATTCTCTTAATCTCCTTAGGAAGCTAGCATTAGATTATGTCTTAGGCATCCCTCCTAAGGACCCATCTATCTCTAATTTTACTGAGATAAACGATATAATCAGTGCCTTTCAGAAGATGCGTAATGCCATAAAGGAGCGTGAGGAAAGACTAAAAGAGGAACAGGCGTATCTAGAGACGCTTCTATTGGAGATGGGTGAAGGGGTCCTCGTCTTAGATAAAGCCAGAAAAATCAAATTTGTAAATAGAAGATTTACCGAGATGACAGGATACTCTGAAAGAGAACTCAACAGTATAAATCCAATAGAACTTTTTGATGTTAGTGATAGAGAAAAGGTAAAGATTGCATTAGAGGAATGCATAGAGAAGGAGGAGTGTAAAGGTAGAGCAAACATGATAAGGAAGGATGGAAGTTTAGTTCCTGTCCTTACTTCCATAAAGGTATTAAGGATAAACGAGGAGATATTAGAATACCTAGTAGTATTTTCTGACCTTACGGAGATAGAAAAGAGGGAGAAGGAACTAGAGGACGCCTTAGAAGAGATAAAGGCCTTAAATGAAGAGCTTAATAAGAGGAGTCAACAGTTAGAGATTGCACTAGCAAGTCTAGATATGAAACTATTTGAGACAGAAAGAGCAAAAGAAGAGGCAGAAAAGTTAGCGATAACTGACCCTTTAACAGGTTTATTCAAT
>JACIXS010000026.1 GCA_014360335.1 bacterium
GCTAGAAAAGCTTGGATTTACGGTAGAGAGGATGTATAAGACATCTAGAGAAGCATCTCCTATCTGGATGAGGGGAGACCCGGCGGAAGGACAGTGGGATATCTATACAGGCGGATGGATTACTACCTTAGTTACTAGAGATAATGCTGATAACTTCCAATTCTTCTATCTACCAGATTCAACTATGTCTTTCTCGCCATTGTGGAAGGCTTATAAACCAACAAAGGAATTTAGAGATATTGGCAATAAACTTGCTAATAGGAACTTTACTAGTATGAAAGAGAGAAACTTACTTATGACTAAGGCGTTACACCTTGCGATAAAGGACTCAGTAAGGCTCTGGTTAGTTGACCAAAATTCTGCCTGGGTTAGACGTAAGGGAGTTGATGCAGTAGCAGATTATGCTGGCGGATATTCGGCAAGGGTATGGCCCTATACACTAAAGTTTTCAGATAAGACTGGCGGAAGGATAAGGGTTGGAAGCACAGAGGTCATTATAGACCCATGGAATCCAGTAGCTGGATCCAACTGGATTTACGATAATATGCTAGTAGAGGCAACGCTAGGTAGGGCAGTTATATGGCATCCACAGACAGGATTACCCATTCTTCTAAAGATAAAGAGTGCAGAACTTACAGTTAATAAAGATGTTCCAACATTCAAGAACCCTGATACCAAGTGGCTCAAGCTTACTAAAGTGGATAAAGTTACAGTTCCATCTGATGCCTGGTATGGCTGGGATGTAAAGAAACAGAATGTAGTGACCGCAGGGGAAGCAGGAGTAAAGGAAGCTAAAGTGAAGGTAGTTATAAACTACGAAGATATTATTGGTAAAGATAAGTATCACGATGGTTCAGTTATGAGCCCTGCAGACTTTATAGTAGACTGGATTATAGGATTTGAAAGGGCAAGCAAAGACAGTAAGCTTTATGATGAATCTTTTGTAGACACGTTTAACTCTTGGAGAGACCAATTTGTTGCATGGAAGATAGTAAAGACGAATCCTCTAGTCATCGAATACTATCTAAATTATTCTCAACTTGATGCGGAACTTACTGCAACTGATTATGCTATGTCTGGCTATTATCCATGGCATCTATACGCTGTTGGGATAAGAGCAGAAGAAGAGGGTAAACTTGCATTTAGTGCTGACAAGGCAAAAGAAAAGAATGTAGAATGGATGAACTATATAGGTGGACCAAGCCTATCTATACTCAAAGATGTTGTAGATAGATGTGAAAAAGAGGGCTATATACCATTTAAGAACTTTGTAGGAAAGTATGTTGACCCAGCTATAGCTAAGGAGAGATTCTCATCACTCAAGAAGTTCTATGAAAAGTATGGACATTTCTGGGTAAGTAATGGACCATACTACCTAGAAAAGGTCGATGTGGTTGCCCATACTGCACTACTTAAGAACTCTAAAATTCTCAAGTAGTAGATAAAGTTTTCATTTACTTCCTATCTTAACCCAGAGGGTATTGTCCCTCTGGGTTTTTGATTGTATAATAGAATGCAAAAAGGAAGGAGGATGATTATCAATTAAGAGTTTATTAAAATACATATTAAAGCGTGGATTATCGTTATTCTTGACAGTAGTAGTAGCTGTATATCTAACTATAATAATAGCCAATGCAGGTGGCTATGTTGATAAGATAGTAGAGACTGAACTTATGACAAATATAGTGATGAGACTTAAAGAAGACCCAACATTTAGAAATCTATCAGAAGAACAGCAGAAAGAACTTATAGAGAGTAGATTTAAACATGAAATGAAAAGAAGAGGCTTAGATTTGCCATTTCCTATTAGAAGTATGTATCATCTTAGGGATGCAATTGTGTTAAATCTTGGAAGGGCTATGTATATGACAAGTGATAGCGGTTCTGCATTGGTAAGGAATATTATTCTAGAAAGGCTTCCTGTAACGGTTCTTCTCTTTACAACAGCAACTGTTGCTAATTTCTTCTTGCATCTATTCTTAGGGCTGAGGTTATCTAGGAAATATGGCTCATTCTGGGATAAACTTATTATAGCCCTCTCACCGACATCAGTTATTCCTGGATGGTTCTATGGAATATTTTTGATAATGATTTTCTACTCTTGGTTACATATACTGCCAGGAGGAGGACTAGTCGATTATCCTCCACCCTCTGGAACTATACCTTATTTTTTAAGTGTCTTAAAACATATGATATTGCCTTTGTCGTCTTGGATTATTGCTAGTCTATTCTTAGGTATATATCAGGAGAGAACTTTCTTTCTTATATACTCCACAGAAGATTATGTAGAAGTTGCAAAGGCTAAAGGTCTTACTTCTAGGCAGATAGAGAATAGATATCTCTTGAGACCTGCACTCCCTCCAGTAATTACAGGATTTGCCCTTAGTGTCATTTCTTCATGGACGGGGGCTATAGTTACCGAAGCGGTCTTTAATTGGCCAGGATTGGGGCAGGTAATATCTCAGGCGATTAGTTATTTTGATGCCCCAGTAATAGTTGGGGTAACTGTTGTCTATGCGTATCTTTTAGCTATAACTGTTCTTGCTCTAGATATCATATATGCAGTAGTAGACCCTAGAATGAGGATACAGGGGTAAAGATATGAAAGGACAAGAGATTACATCTGAATACAGTTTTAAAGGTATCTTAAAGGAGGTCCTTAGTTATAAAGCGGGGGTATCTGCGCTTATTATTCTGGCACTCTTTGGAATTCTCATTATATATACAGTTATAGCTTTGCCCTATGATGAGACAATAGCTCTTTGGAATAGTAGTACCGCTTTTCTGAAGAATCCAAGGAATGCTGAACCAATTTGGTGGAATATATTCTCTAGAAAGAGAAAACCGAGAAATAT
>JACIXS010000258.1 GCA_014360335.1 bacterium
TATTTTTATTTCAATTTGCCAGATAGTAGAGAAAATTTGACTCAAAACCACAAAGTTATAAATCATTAGGGTGTTTTTAGTAGAAAATTGTACTCAGAGAGTAAGTTATAGTTAACATCTACCCCACGCAAAAAGTTAAAGAGTCTAGTCTGTGAAAATGTCACCCTAAACTGTCTATAAAAATGTCACCCTCTATTTTTTATTTTTGCTTTATGTATTAGAGAAAATGACTATTAACAGCTTACTAATTATGACTTTAGAAAATATATCCTACACTCTGCTATATAGTTTCCTCTAGGTTACTATTCTGGGCTCTGACTTTAGAGTAAGACTCAAAGATATCCTATCAACCCATCTGCTTCTATCGTAGAGGGGTCTCTCTAAAAATTTGATACATCATAAGATAATAGCCTTATCAGTCCCTAAGCTTCAAAATTCTACTTTAGCTAAAAGCGTTAATATCATTCCTATATGCTCCAGCCTCTATTTACAGCTCAAAGCATATAATATCAGTAACTATGTTAGCTTCTAATAAGTCTAATTTGCTTAAGCTTTGTTTGTATTATGTATAGGTACTTCTTAGCTCTTAACTATTCTTTACTTCTTAGGATACCACCTCCTCCATGGATGGTCTGGTCCTGGTACATATTTATTCTTAGGCTTCTCCTCTTTCTCTTTTACCTCTTCTTTCCTATTTCTGGTAAATTCTTCCATCTTATAGTATTCACCTTCATACTCCCCTATCAATTCCCCTTCCTGTAAAATATGTATAGTTACTCTTTTACCAGGTTTTAGTGGTATAATAGTAGAGTCCTTTAGTAGTCTGTACATTGTTCCGTTGTATGCGAAGGTAGAGCCATTTAGAACCTTTCGCTCTACCTTCCTGCATAATATTAGGTCTAATGCTTTGATGTCCTGGCAAGGTCTGTATGCTGGAGTTGGGTCTAAAACTGCTACAGCAAAACTTCTATTGAATTTTTCTAAGAAAGTTGGTAAGAATTTATTCGCGGACTCTATTGTATTAATACCTAAAAGCCTCAGTTCTATCACTAACCTATCCTGTAGAGTTCTCCATAATCTCTCTATCAATCCTTTAGCTTGAGGACTATTTGCAAATACATTATTGATACCTAACTTGTTAATTGCTTTACCAAATTGAGTTAATGGTTCATCAATACCATTTAATTGGTCTTCTATAGAGAGCTTATCTGATTTAGGAGATTTAAATATAGTATGTCTATCAGTGTAGATGCTTACAGGTATTCCATAATTAGTAAGCATCTGTCTAAGAATCTCAAAGTATCCTTGCAAATCTTCGTTTGGTCTAAAGGTAGCAGCTAGTATCTTACCGGTAGCATCATCTATAGCAGCCTGTAAACAAACCCTAGGTCCTCTAGATTCAAACCAATAATGAGTACTGCCATCCATTTGAACAAGCATACCTTCTTTAGGCATCCTATGTCTGGATTTGTATACTTTAGGCTGTCTATGTTTTCTAGGTGAAACTATACCTGCTGACTTAAGAATTCTTCTTACTGTTGATACACTTAAATAGATGTCTTCATATTCGGCTAAAAGTTCTGCAGTGTGAGAATAATTAGCACCTAAATACTTGGAAGTATATAAAGAGACGACCCTTTCTCTAAGTTCAGTAGGTATAGCATGCTTTGGTTTTCTTCCTCTATTCTTATGAGCTAGAAAACTTAATCCTTCTTCTTTCACTCCTTTCTTAATTCTCTTTATCTGTCTTACACTTAAATCTAGAAGTCTAGCAGCCTGAGTATTAGTTATTTCCCCTCTTATTAACCTCTCTATTACTTCTACTCTTCTCAGTTCCTTTTCACTTAACAATATTCTCTCCTTATCCATAGGGGACATTATCCCAGAATTATTTACCTATGACAATATCACAGAACGTTAACATATACTTGACATTATACATTGTTTAGTGTATTATACATTAAGTGGAGTTATAATAAGGATTAAATATTAAGAGGGAGGTGATTAAAAGTGGAACTTGTTGTGAATACTACTCAAGATGAAGTTTTAGTAGATGAGCTTCGTAAACTAATAGTAACAGAAGGGATTCGAATAGAGAGTTTTGATGATGTATTCGAACTTAGTTATTGTGCCTTTTGTTGCTGGTTAGCTGCTGGGACATAATAAGGATCGGAGAGAATAAGGGTAAGTATCGAAGGGATCTTCCTCCGATACTTACCCCCCCCTTAGTAGAAAGTTGGTTTAAGTACCCTATTTAAGAGGAGGTAAAAGTATGAAATTAAGATTAAAAGATGATGTTTATATGGCTAGAGAAGATAATAATATCATCCTGTATTCTAAAAACATATTATCTTCTACCTACTATGCTTCTCTGCATCCTATTACAGCTATGATTATTGCTTTATTCGATGGCTATAGAACTGTAGAAGAAGCGACAAAACTTACTGCTGATATACTATCTCTAGATACCGACAAGGCCACAAAGTTGATTGAGTATATATTGCATCATTTTAAGGAGTTCTTCACTGAAGAACCACCATCTCAAAATTCAAAGACATACAATCCTAAGGATTTTATATTCAAACCTATAAAACAACAAGATGGTAATATGCGTTTTAAAGTCCCGATGGTTCTCGGATATATAATAACTCCAATATGCAATAAACGTTGTATTTATTGTCATGCTGGAGCTCCCTATAAAGAGAACAAGAAAGTATATACAAGTATTCCCTTCTCGCGTATCAAGGAGATAATTGATGAATCTGCTTCAATTGGAATATCTACTATTCTCCTGTCAGGAGGGGAACCTTTTTTATATATCCACATATATGAATTACTTTCTTATATTATTTCTAAAAACATTTTCCCAAATATCTCTACTAAAATAGGACTCTCTTATAAAGATGCTTTATATCTTTCTCAAATAGGGTTAAAACAAATACAAGTAAGTTTAGACGCACCTAATAAAGAGATAGTAGATTTTCTTACAGGGGTAAAGGGTTCTTTTAAAGAGGCTATAACTTCTATCAAATCTTTAGTTTCTGCTGGGATCTCTGTAAACACGAATACTGTAATTATTTCCTATAATATTAAACTTATTCCTCAGCTCATTAAACTTCTTGATGATCTAGGTGTCTCTATAGTGAATTTAACTCCATATGGAAGAAGTTTTTACAAACATAAAGACATACTTTTCCCTTCAACGGAAGATTACGAGTGGCTATTTTCTACTATAGAAGATATTAGAACGAAAACATCTGCCAAAATAAACATTCGGTTTGAATTCCCTTCTACAGTTGAGGATGGATTAGAGAAGATACATACTAGAAGGAGTATATGCACAGGAGGAAGAGCAGGATTGGTTTTATTACCAGATGGAAAAGTGACTATCTGTGAAAGAATAGGAGACTTAGAAGAAAACCTGTTAAGAAATTTTATAGTGGGAGATTTGATGACACAGAGTATAATGGAGATATGGAATGGAGAAGCTTTAAAAAAGCTTATCTATCCTGATAGAGGAAAATATAAGAATACCTTATGCTATAGCTGTATAGATTTTATTAAATGCAATGAAGTTTATGGACGTTGCTTCTTACGATCGCTAATAGCCTATAATATTCCTTATGCTCCTGACCCTCTGTGTGATAAGGTTTCCAATAATTCTATGAGAATGATATAGAGGAGGAATATTTCTTATGACCTCAGTAGCCATAGAGAGTATAAATCTTACAAAAAAGTATGGAGAATTTACTGCTTTAAATAATCTTAATCTAAGTATAAATAAGGGGGAAATTTTTGGTCTTCTTGGCCCAAACGGAGCTGGAAAATCTACCTTTATGAATATAATTGCTACCTTATTATCTCCAACCTCAGGGGAAGTTTCTATCTATGGACATAATGTAAAGAAAGAAAAGCAATATATAAGAAAGATTATTGCCTTAGTTCCTCAAGATTTAGCCATCGATTTTCTTCTAACCGTAGAGGATAATCTCTATTTCTACGCTTCTCTCCATGGGGTTTCAAGAAGGGAACTAAAGAAACGTATAGAGCAAGTAAGTAAAGAGTTTGGACTTGAGAGTAAATTGAGAGATGCAGTACTTACCCTTTCTGGAGGCCAATGTAGAAGGTTAATGTTAGCTAGAGTATTTCTTGCTAAGAAAAAACTTCTAATCCTTGATGAGCCTACACTAGGGATTGATGTGGAGGGAAAGCAATATATTTGGAAATCTCTAAAATCCCTTGTCAAAGACTCGAACAATGAGATTACAGTACTTGTTGCTACTAATGATATGAAAGAGGCTGAAGAGTTATGTGATCGAATAGCATTTATAAAGGAAGGTCATATAATAGCTTTAGATACCCCCCATCTTCTTAAAGCTATAGTGGGAAGTACTACTATAAAAGTAACAATAGATAACTCAACACTGTCTAATGATTGGTATAGACATATTCCGGAAGCTAAAGATATATCTTTAGAGGGTGATGCCGTTACTTTTTTTATAGAAAAGACAGATGAGTCTTTGTTAAAAGCCTTAAATTATATTAAAGACTATACCTTTATAAAACAAGTAAGTATTCGCGAGCCTGCTCTAGAGGATGTCTTCTTAAGATTTATCGCAAATTAGGTGCAGATGGTGTATTTATCAAAAATTATTATACGAGGAGGTAAGAGTATGAAATTGAATTTACTAAATAGACTCATACCTATAATTTGGCGTGAAAATAAAGTAAGCTTATGGACACCTATAGGGATACTCAACCATTTAATTTCTCCTTTATTTTACGTATTATTCTTTGCTATAACTTTTGCGTCTAATATTAAGATTATAGAATATCAGGGTTATACTTTTAGCTATGTAGAGTTTTTTATCCCTGGGTTGATTGCAATGCAGGTCTTCTCTCTTTTTGGATTTACTTTTTCCTGGGTAAGAATAGATTTTGCTACTAATCTTATATCTGTAATCTCTACCTCTCCAGTGGGAATGGATGCATATATAATAGGGAAATATTTAGCTATGCTTTCTGTAACTATAGTAAAGACGGCTATACTCCTCCTTACTGGTTTTCTTCTTACTGGCAAGATGCTAAATATGAATCTTCTCTCTTTAGGAATATTCTTTATAACACTAATATTAGGTTCACTATTCTGGACAAACATAGGTTTTATATGTGGAATAAAGGTAAAGCGAGAAGATGTAAGAGATATGATCTACTCTATTGTTTTATTGCCAATAACCTTTTTAAGCTCTGTATACTACGACTTAACTACTGCTCCATTATGGATAAGAATAATAGGAAACATTAACCCTCTTACTTATATTACAGACCTTTTAAGAGTTACCTATCTTGATATACCTATCAGGGATTATACTTTTCTTATTTTTCTTATAATTATAGCAGCAATAAGTTTGATTGCTACTATTAATGCTTTGTGGAAGGTGAGTATAAAATGATTTCAAGAAAAGAATTAGATAATGGTCTTACAGTTTTAACTAAGAATTTCCCTTATGCTGCTACTGCAACTATAGGATTTTGGATAAAAGCTGGAGTCATCTATGAGCCAGAAGAATGTACTGGTACGACGCATCTATTAGAGCATATTTTAGGAGGGCAATGCTTTAAAGGAATAAATATTGCTGAAGCCATTCAAGAATTAGGAGGACAAATTGGAGGCTTTACATCAAAAGAGTTTACATATTTCTATTGTAAAGTCCCCAAAGAGTACACAGAGGAGTGTATAGAAATATTGGCTTCAATTTTTAATACCTTCTCTATTGAGAACGAGACCTTAGTGAAGGAAAAGGAGGTAGTTAGTAAGGAATTACTTCAGTACCAAAATATACCTGATATATGGGTATATATATTGTTAGATAAAGCCTTATGGCCTGTTCATCCTTATGGACGATTTATTGGCGGAGACCAAGGTTCGTTGGCTAATATTAACTTAGATGTACTTCAATCATATTTTCAGAAAAGATATTACCCTTCCAATTCCATCCTTATAGCTACAGGTAATGTCAATAAAAATGAAATCTTTAAGAAGGCAGAATCTCTATGGCTCAATAGAAAAATCTCCTATCCTATATGTTTTGAGCCTCGATATGTATCTGACGCGATAGAGCCCCCCTTACCATACATAGAAGATATCCGGCCTACTAATAAATTATCAAATATAACTATTGGATTTAAAACATTAAATAAGGGATCTTATAAAAGAGTGATATATGAAGTACTTAGCACAATTGTCGAGAAAGAATTGAAAGAGCTGTTAAGAGTTCAGAAGGGGTTATGTTACTCGATAAAAACATCTCTTCAAGTACTTAAAGAGGTATTTATATTCACAATATATGCTACTTTACAAGGTAAAGATATTCAGGAATTTATTTCCACCGTTTTTGAAGTGTTTAATAGATTATCCAGAGGAGAGATAGAAAACAGAAATTTTCTTTCCTGTATAAGAGGGTGTAGAAGCAAATTTTTATTTAGGTCAGAAGATACCATAGGGTATGCTTCCTGGTTAGCAGAGGCAGAACTATATAAAGATAGGGAGCATGACATATTAGAATTTATTAAACACTTCGATAAAGTCATGGCTGTTAATATAATAGAAGCAAGTCAAGGATTACTTACAACCCCTTTTAGTATAGGATACATCGGAGACAAGCCTATAAAGGAGGCCATATCATGCGTATATTAATTCTTTCTCCTGAATTTCCTCCATTCCAAATTGGTGGAGTAGGACAACATGTAAGTGACTTAAGTAAAGCTTTAGTAAATGAAAAGGTAGAAACACATGTTATGACCTATAAACCAATTAATAAACCATATAAGCTAAGCGAATACGAAGAAATTAAAGGTATCTCTGTTCATAGAGTATCAGTCCTTAATCTAAAGGTTCCTAATCCATATATAGGAATAGTTCAATTTAATATTCATCTACTTCAAAAAATAGTTAGCTTTGTAAAAGAAGTAGGACTACCAGACTTGATCCATGCTCATGACTGGAATGTAATATTAGCAGGAATAGCAGCATCAGAAATATATAATCTGCCTTTAGTGTGTACTATACACTCTACAGTAAAGTCACTCGGTGGAACAGAGATGATAGAGACCCCTATTGGTAAATATATTACGGACATCCAACAGGAAGGTATCCGTAATGCACAAAAAGTAATATGCTGCAGTTATGCAATGGCACAGGAACTCAATGAATTATTTCATATCATGAGAGGGAAAATAGAAATTATTCCTAATGGCATACATATAGAGGAATTTACTAATATCTCAAAGAATGTTATTTCTGATCTATACTCTAGGTTAACAGAAGAGGGTCAGAAAAAAGTTATTCTTTTTGTGGGGAGATTGGACTCTGTAAAGGGAGTAGATATTATTATAAAAGCGATAAAGTTATTGAATATCCCTTCTATAAGACTAGTAATAGCAGGGGACGGACCTTTAAAGAAAGTATATGTTAATTTAGCCAAGGGGTCTGACATTATCTTTCTCGGATTTCAGAAAAGGTACGAACTTCTCAAGTTATATAAATGTGCTAGTTTAGTAGTTATGCCAAGTACTTATGAATCTTTTGGAATAGTTGCTTTAGAATCAATGGCAGCTAAGGTACCTTTGATAGCTTCTAGTGTAGGAGGATTAGCTGAGATTATTCAAGATGGCTACAATGGAATCCTTGTCCCACCTAATGATATTCATAAGTTAGCCGAAGCAATTAGTATTGTATTAAACAATATAGAGCTACGGCAAAAACTCATCTATAATGGGTTTAATACTGTAATTAACAAGTATAATTGGTTAAATATAGCAAGTAGAACCATTGAGGTGTATAAAAAAGTCTTAAGCAGTATAAATAGGAAATAAATATCTTATATAGTAATGTAATCTGTAATGTACTCTCTTCTAGAAAGTTCTACAAACCTTTATGTAGCATAAATATTGAAACTGCTTCATTTAATGTTCGCAGTGAGAAGAGGAAAGATAGAAACCACTTCGCTAGTGTCCGCAATAACAAAGGAAGAGGTTATCACAGTAAGTGGTAACCTTCAATGATCTCTTATTAAGACTTAAATATCTGTCAAAAAATTTAAAGAGCCTTCTAAAATTGACACTTTACAATATATCATATACAATGATAAATATCTATAATAACCCCTGAAAGGAGAAACATGAAAGAATATCTGTCTATCAATAAGTTAGTCCAGTTAGCTAGAAAAGAAGGGATAGATGTAAGTGCCAGAACTATT
>JACIXS010000259.1 GCA_014360335.1 bacterium
TTAGCTGGCAATGCTTCAGCGGTTCAATTGTCATACGATGAAGTATCTAATGCTTCAAAGGTAATAGCAGATCAGGCCAACAAGACAGGTAAGATACCATCCCAGGTTACAGTGAATAGTAAAAACGTCACATTAGATGACTACCTCTATGCTGCAACAACTACAACAATAAACTTGAACAGTAACCAGAAAACTAGCATAACAACCAAGAATTACCAGCCCCCAAGTAACCTACCCAGCACTACAGCGACAGGAACGCTCACAAAAACAGCATACCTACAAGTAGCGCAGAATATCAAAAAATATATGGAAGTCAATGGGAGATCGCCGAATTATGCCACGACAACAATTGGAAAAGTGAACTACCAAAGCCTAATATATGCCTATGCAAGGATAATAAACTTCTACAACACCTATAAAAGACTGCCAAATTATGTGACAATAAAGCGTGTTAGTATTGCAAACGACCCTAGGGAAGTTAAAGTGTTAATCTACAGTGGCTATGACGCCTCAACAAATTGTGTAAATGGTAT
>JACIXS010000260.1 GCA_014360335.1 bacterium
CTTATCGATAGATATCTACCCCATCTTGACACTTCTTGGGTTGTTTCAGATAATTACACTGGTGGCTATAAGATGACTGAATATCTTATTAAAAAGGGACACTCCAAGATAGGTTTTTTAATTTATTCTGAAGAGTACTATGAGGTTACTTCAGTAAGAGATAGGAAGTTAGGGTATTTGAGTGCTATGGAAAAATATGAGTTGTCTCCAATTGTTATAGAATCATACCCACCAATGCCCCCTAGGGATGAAAAAGAACTGAAAGAGAGTTTTAATGAGTTCGTAGATCGTATATTAGAAGAGGTAAAGGGTGAGAATCTTACCGCCTTGTTTGGTATAAATGATATGACTAGTGTGAGAATAATGAAAGTACTCTTAGATTTAGGATACAAAGTCCCAGATGACATATCTATAGTTGGTTTTGATTATCTAAAGATACTTAGAGATATTGGAATTCATTTAACTTCTGTCTATCAGGATTTCTTCAAGATGGGTTTTGAAGCAGGAAGGCTTATCTTAGAAAAGATTAAAAATCCTAACTTAGCAGACAAGAGAATCTCTATACCTATAGAGATAAAGGAAGGGAATACAGTAAAATCCCTTAGAAAGTCCTACGGTAAAATGTCAAGAGGGGTAGATTTGGAAGATGGGTAAGTTTATAAGTTATTTTAGTTAAGATTAGGTAATAGTTTAGTATGTCTGACTTTTATAAATTTTTAAAAAGTCAGACAATGGCTATAAGCCATATGCACCTTGAAAATTAAATAGTGGTTATCAGCTCCTTCCTAGTAGATTCTGGCTCTTGCTTAGCAAGGCAAAAACCAGTCGTACTAACTTCCTGGCAGTAAGTACCAGAGCTCTTTTATGTTTATGAGTGTTAGCTTCACGGTATTTCTGGTTGTAATAACTAGAGTACTCTGCATTGTGCATCCGCAAGCAGTTAGCACCCTCAACCAGATAGTACCTTAGATACTCATTTCCAGACCTAGTAATTGGAGTATTTTCTCCCTTAAGCTTTCCGCTCTGGTGCTTCTTCCAGACTAGACCTGCATAACTAGCGAGCTTTTTATCTGACTCAAACTTACTTATGTCCCCTATTTCTGCTACTATACCTGCAGCTAATACTGGTCCGAGTCCCTTTATTAAACTTAGAAACTGCTTCTCTGGAAAGGCTGAGAATTCTCTTTCTATGACCTTATCTATCTTCTTAATTTGAGACTCGAAGTATCTTATGTTCTCTAATGTCATAGTAAGGGTAACATTTACAGTATCAAGCATTTTAGGGTTAAGTCTATAAGCTTTTCTAGAGAGGTCATTAACTAGCTCTATACATCTTAGTACATTCTCTTCAGAGATATGATTCTTGCTAGAATCGGAGATGATTCTTACAAGATCACTGACAGGAGTATTAGCAATCTGATCTGGAGTAAACTGCTCTACTAAGACTGAAGAAGTCTTACCAAAGATATCGCTAAAAGGATTCTGAGCCTTATCAGCATAGGAGGAGAACTTTAGGAATATCAAGTTTAGAGCTCTATTTTTCTCCTTAATTAGAGATTCTACTAGCTGATGTCTGAATCTAGTAAGTCTCTGAAGAGGAGCATACTGCATATCTGGGGGACGATTTGGGCTAAGTCTACCTATTCTAACCAATTCAGCTACAAACCAAGAGTCGACAGGGTCAGTTTTGGGTAGATTAGGGAAGCCTTCTCTATAAGCATGAACCCTATTAGGATTTAATAGATAGACATCAGGTCTTAGTAAAAGACCACTATTATTAGAGTTTAGGTACTCAAATATATGCCACCAGTAGAGGCTAGTGGATTCGATGCCTATTTTAAGCTGAGAGAAGTTGTGGATGTTAATAAGCTGGTTTAGTTTATTAACGAACACAGAGAAGCCAGGGGAATCGTTAGAGAAGTTAAGATGTTTAGAAACTTCTGTTCCGTCATCCTTCATAAAGGTAGCGGTATTAGTAGCCAGAGATACATCAATCCCAACTATAAGAGAACTATTAATGATGGATCACCCCCTTTCTAAATAGGATAGGAGCTTGATAGGGTATTCCCCAGGGGGAGAGGATAACAACAGCCTCGCCATAAGAGCATACTATTACTAATCGGATGCACCTCAGTTTGCTAGGCTGAGGGATTAGTAAAGTATCTCACCCTACGTGTTAGAAGCTATACCTCAACCCGGGGGTAACAGACTTTCTTAAGAGGATAATCCT
Organism: bacterium; assembly: GCA_014360335.1. GTDB lineage: Bacteria > DUMJ01 > DUMJ01 > DUMJ01 > DUMJ01 > DUMJ01. Next base: position 2,231 of record JACIXS010000260.1, read on the forward strand.
CAAGGAGGTGCAAGTTATTACCCCTATCTAACTCTAAATAAATGATACACTGGGGAATACCCTTAAAGCAATATTAACTTTTCAAGGTGCAGGTAGTGCATTTATCAAAAATTATTATACGAGGGAGGTGAAGAATAGGGAGGACAGAGAGATTTGAAAGATATTGTTCATTAATAATCCTGTCAAGCTAACCTGAAAGGAGTGACTGTTTGAGCCTTTAGAAAGGAGCTTAAAAAGTAAATAAAATTTCATATAGGAGGTTTGAGAAGATGAGAAGATTGTTGATAGGTTTAATTATTGTTAGTTTAGTGGTAAGTTTATTTTTTGGTTTTGGGACTGTCTCTTTTGCCCAGGAAGTAACTGCTCCGAAAAAATATAATGAAGCCCCAATGCTAGCTGAACTAGTAAAACAAGGGAAACTTCCACCAGTGGAGGAAAGATTACCTAAAAGACCTTTCGTAGTAGGACCTGGAGTATTAATTCCTAAAAAAGATCTTCCTGATTGGAAAGTAGGAAAATACGGTGGAGTTTTAAAAGCGGTTCATGTAACTGCTGATTGGTCTCCTGATGTTTTTATAGCTAACTGCACTGAAAATTTACTTATTGCTCCAGGTATAGGAGTAAAGGACATAAAGCCAAATATTGTAGAGAAGTTTGAAGTAAGTAAAGATAACAAAGTTTTCACCTTTAGATTAAGAGAAGGCTTAAAATGGTCTGATGGACAACCAGTGACTACTGAAGATATTAGATTCACCTATGAAGATATCTTCTTAAATGACAAATTAACTCCAGTTTTTCCATCTAAATTTAAAAGTGC
>JACIXS010000261.1 GCA_014360335.1 bacterium
TTCCTTGATGAAGAATTGCTCTGGATTTAGATAACCGGGACTCGAAAGAGGATACGCAAGAGTCGCATCCTTAGGAACATTTCTAAAGTTATTTTTTACTACTACTGGTAGGGAATAGCTTCCAGCGGTAGGAACTACCCAAAGATTCTTAGCCCATATTCTAAACATTTCCTCCGTTAGTTTTTCTCTCTCTTTTGTGTCGATTGTAAGCTTTATCTTGTCAAAGATAGATACTAATTTTAAAGCATCTCCAGTAGGCTTCTCTCCACTTTTCCCTCCTGTAGCATACCAAAGCCCCCAAAGAGGGCACCAGTAGGTACTAGCACTAGAAGGGACTATGGAAATGGTAGAATAGGTTAAATCGAAACAATCTTTATTGAATTCTGCAGTGTAGCCCGCTATTTGATAATCGCTAGACTGTATTCTTGGCCACCAGAGAGAACCAGAAACAGCATCTACCTCTGTCTTTATACCAACCTTATTCCAATATTGAGCTATTAATTGCATTACATCAGGATGGATAGGAAAGGATAGATTAGTTACTATAGTTAATTGTAGAGGTTTCCCATCTTGTCTTAGTCTGAACCCATCCTTATCCCTTTTTGTAAGACCTAACTCATCTAGAAGTTTATTAGCTTCATTAACATTATATTCATAAAGGTGTCTAATCTCTATATCATTTTGAAGATAAGGAAGAGGAAACATCATATAAGTAGGAGGAGCCTGCCCTAGATAGATTAACTGATTAATTTCCTCGCGATTAATAGCCAAAGAGAGGGCTTTCCTAAATTTTACGTTTTTTAGTAGATCTGCTATGTATTTATCTTTTTTATAGTTCTGATTAAAGAATACAGCACTTCCGGTTTTACCATCGTTCCATTGGAAAACTCTATAATTCCCTTTCTCACTATTTTCTACAAGTAAGGTAAAATCACTAAAAGGACAATCAGCGCCTCCACCCTGCATATCTAGCTCTCCTTGAATCGCTTTCATTGTAATCATTTGTGTTTCTTGGACCATAATAAAAGATATCCTATCTATGTATGGTAACTGATTTCCAGCTATATCTATTTTCCAGTAGTACGGATTGCGTTCAGCATTTACTATAGACGATCCGGGCTTAGCCTTTGGTATCCATGCCTTCAAAGAAGGCAAATCAGAATTAGAATAACAGTCAGCTCTATCTGCAAATAATTGATACCAATAATTAAATTTAAAATCCTTCACTAATTCTTTAAGTTTTTCTTCCGGGGTATATTTTATATGAAACTGCTTTAAATAGTGTTTAGGATAACTACATATTGCAGGACCTCCTGGGCCAGCCAGATAATTCAAAAATAAAGGATAAGGTCTACTAAATTTAAATTGAATAGCATAATCGTTTATCTTTTTAACTTCGGTAGATTTACCGCCAATTATAAGCCAAGAGGGGAATATTGGGGTAAGCTCCTTATTTAGTAGTACATCTTCATACCAAAACATTATATCGTCTGCAGTAAAAGGCTCCCCGTCTGACCATTTAACCCCCTTTCTTAGGTAAAATGTATAAACCCTACCTCCTTCAGAAACTTTCCAGGAGGTGCATAGATTCGGAATAATAGTTTTTCCATCCCTAGCCCATCTTACTAATGGTTCATAACCTAAACGTTGGTGTATCACAGTATCACTCGGTGATAACGCTGCTCTTCTCCAAGTCCCACCGTACTGTCCTATCTCTTCTACCGGTTCCACTACCGCTGGCTCCTCTGGTAGTCTCTTCTCTACTGGCGGTAGCTTGCCTTGTCTTACTAACTCCGCTAACATTGGAGCTTCATT
>JACIXS010000262.1 GCA_014360335.1 bacterium
GTTATTGGGATATGTGGGGGATTTCAGATGCTTGGGAAAAAGATTATAGACCCATACAGAATCGAATCTGAGATAGGAGAGAGCGAAGGACTAGGAATTCTAGACCTAGCTACAGTTATAGGAAGAGAAAAGATTACTTCTCAATCAGTAGTTCGTTTAGAAGGTGCCCATTATCTATTAAAGGGATACGAGATACATATGGGTAGAACAGAAAGAGTAGGAGAAAATGCTGTTCCCTTTTCTTACGTGATAAAGAGAAATAATTCAGAATGTAATGAGATAGATGGTTATAGGTCTTTTGATGGTATGGTGTGGGGAACATATCTACATGGAATCTTCGATAACGAAGATTTTCTTAAAGAACTTATAACTTATCTCTATAAGAGAAAAGGGTTAGAAGGTTCTGTAGCAATAAGACCAATAAAAGAGATAAAAGCATCTATATATAACGAGCTTGCAAGAGCGGTAAGAAGTTCTTTAGATATAGAATCGATATACCGCATAATAGGAATCAGATGATAGACGTAATCTTAGGTTATATAGCTGACCTTATATTTGGCGATCCATACTGGTTTCCACACCCTGTAAGAGCTATCGGTCTATTTATAAATGCTTGCGAGAGACTACTTAGACGTATTGTACATTCATCTAAAGGGGAAAAGATTGCAGGATTTATACTAGCAGGCAGTACAGTTTTACTATCTTATCTAGTAGTGTGGTTAATACTTAAGATAGCTCTATCGTTTAATATATTTCTATTTCATATTCTTAATATTATTTTCATCTATACTACTCTTGCTACTAAATGTCTAGGGGATGAGGCAAAAAGGGTATATAAACTCTTAGACATTGGCGATATAGATAATGCTAGGAAAGCCTTATCATATATCGTTGGAAGAGATACAGAAAGGTTAGATACACAGGGTATATGTAGAGCGGTTATAGAAACTGTAGCGGAGAATACGTCCGATGGTATTATTGCCCCACTATTCTATCTCTTTTTAGGAGAAGTCCCCTTGGCTATGGCTTACAAAGCAATAAATACCTTAGACTCTATGGTAGGTTATAAGAATGAAAGATACATAAATATGGGAATGGCCTCAGCCAAACTAGATGACGTAGCTAA
>JACIXS010000263.1 GCA_014360335.1 bacterium
AAACCCCACTTGCACTGGTAGAAGCTAATACTACTTTATCCCCTTCTTTCAATCCATTTTCCACAACAATATTTGTTCCGTCATCCTCTCCTAGAGTTACTCTAACCAACTCCGTTTTTCCATTATCCTTCAGTACCTCTACATATGCCCTTCTCTCTGTTCTTTTTACCGCCCTCAATGGCACAAGAAGAACATTACGTTCTTCTTTTAGTATAATCTCCCCTTCTGCAGTCATACCCGCTCTGAGTTCCCCAGTAGGATTAGGTATCTCCACCTGAACTTTAAATATCGCTATATTATTTGATATAGTTGCCCGAGGGGATATATTTGTTACCTTACCATTAAACTCCCTATCTGGAAATGCCTCACAGGTAATTCTTACGGGGAGACCTATCTTAACTTTTGGTATGTCAGTTTCATCTACCTCTAGTTTTATCTTCATAGTGCTAGTATCCAAGACAGACATAAGGGTAGTCTCTTTTGCTATATTTTGGCCACCTCTTTTTAC
>JACIXS010000264.1 GCA_014360335.1 bacterium
CGATGTTTCAAGTAATTCTTTTAATGTCTTTTCTTCTGTCTCATCTATTGCACTTATAATTCTAGTATACCAGGATTTGAAAAACCTCTCCGAAGTTTTCTCTATAAGTTCATCAATGTCTTTCTCTGGAATAAGATAGCTTATATTCTTATCTTTAATACCTGCAAGATAAGCAATCTCAGAGATACCTTCCTCTGACCCAATAAGAATAATCCGTTCCCCTTTAGATAATCCATCTTTAACAAGTTCTTTAAGAATGGTTTCATACTCCCCTTTATCTCTATAGACCCATAGGATATGACTACCATAACCTAGATTATTTCTCTTAGCCATAAGCACACTCCCTAAGTCTTTTCTACGTATCTTCGTCTAATTATAGCATAAAACTAGAGATAAAGGGGAAATGGATAAATATTTCTATATCTTATCCCTTATAAATTCAGCCATCTTTTTGTCTACCTTATTTATATGGTTTATCCACCAGTCAATCAAAAGATGGTTCATCTTAACCGTAAGATTAACATTTATACCTTCCTTATCTATACTATCTTTCAACTCTTTAAACTCTTGAGAATATTTCTCATGAGCACTCTTATGGGCTGGATAATCGGGGTAGTCAGCCTTAACCATAAGCCTTTCCTCAGTTCCAAAGTGGTTTATTATATAATTCTGCAAGAAGTTTGTAATCTCCTGGACCTTTTCTCTACTCTTCCCAGCGTAGTCTAAAAGCTCATTTATCCTCCTAAAAAGCTCCTTATGTTGAGAATCGATTACTGTTACACCTGTCAATAAAGAATCACTCCACATTAATGGCATATGTTTTCACCTCCATATCAGAGTAAAAGTTATCAAATTTTTCTAAACCTTTCCTTCTAATATCAAAGAGCTTCTCCATTATAAGGTCTACATTTGCCTCTAGGAGAGAAAAGACATCCTTATCTAACTTATTCTCCTTTACAAGATTTTTAATATGCGTAAGAGCATCGTGCGGATTCAAACCCTTCCTATAAGGTCTATCCTCTGTCAGAGCGGTAAATACATCTGCTACCTGCATAATCCTAGAACCCAAGGGTAAATCTTCCGCCTTTAGTCCAAATGGATAACCACTACCGTCTAGTCTTTCATGGTGAAAGGCTCCCCAGATATTTATTGTCTCAAGTCCTTCTATATTTTCCAGAATTCTATAAGTATAATACACGTGATACCTCATCAGATTAAACTCTTCCTCTGTCAGCTTGTCAGGCTTCTCTAGGACCTCTACTGGGATAGCTATCTTACCAAGGTCATGCAAATAGCCAGCTATCTCCATAAGCTTCAGCTCATCTTTGGAAAAGCCAAGGCATCTTGCAAGCTCTACCGCAACCCCAGCCACTCCACAGGAATGGGTAGCGGTAAACCTACTTCTAAAATCAATAAGGATATGAAATATCCAGGCAAAGGAAAGTAGGTCTTCTAATGTTATGTTTATCCCTTTATTCAGATTGTTCTCTCTTATAAGCGCATCTAACGGCATATATACAGCATCAAACCAAAAGCTATCTCTACTAGAAGCGGTCAGGAAGCCATCTACCACCTCTGGACTGAACATCCTATTCTTCTGAGCCCTTATTTTATTCTTTATATCCTTACTCTGTGATAGGAC
>JACIXS010000265.1 GCA_014360335.1 bacterium
ACAAAATCTGCACCTGGATAGATAAATAGACCTAACTTTGGTAAACCTAAAGTAAAGGTGTAGTTAGCTCTCACACATTCATTAGAAACTTTACCAGTACTAGCATCTAAGCCTGAAGGAACATCTATAGAAATAATTGGTATCCCAAGACTATTCATATAATTTACGGTAGAGCTATAAGGTTCTCCTAATTCTCCCTTAAAACCTGTCCCGAAAAGGCCGTCTATCAAGAAGTCTCCTCTAGGTGTTTCTAGTGTAGAATCTATCACAGATTCAGGACAAACTTCTTTTAATCTGTCGAGTTGAAGCTGAGTAATGGAAGAAAGCCTTTCATCCCTATCCTTTATCAAAAAGACATTCACCTCTGCACCTTCTAGGATAAGATGTCTAGCTATAGCTATGGCGTCTCCCCCATTTTTGCCCTTTCCTGCAAAAACCAAAAATCTCTTTCCTCTAATATCACCAAATAGCTCTAGTATCTTATCGGCAAATCTTGTAGCAACAATCTCCATTAACAGCTCTTCATTTACCTTATAAATATCCATAACATTTGACTCGGCAGACCTCATAGCCTCTGAAGTCACTAATAACATACAGCTCACCCTCTAACTAAATGCTAAACTTAACATACGTGCTATAAGTGGCACTTTTATATGAGTCATAATCTTATATGCCACCCTCCAGGGATGGTCAATATTACCTGTAGAAAGTATTATAGATTTTGCCTCTTGATTATCCAAGACCCTTAACAACTCTGACTTCTCTTTATCTGTAAGACCTAAAAAGATTTTTCTCAACCTTAAACCTAACTTTATCTCTCTTCCAACAGATTTCATCCAAAGCTTATGATACTTAGATAACATACTACTAGAAAAATCTCCTCTATCTAAAGCCTCTAAAGCCACCTTACTACATATTAAACCTGCAAGTAGCCCAAGATATAATCCACCCCCAGATAGGGGCTTTAGCTGTACCGCAGCGTCACCTACAAGCATAACATTATCCGTATAGCTTCTCTCTATAAGACCTAAAGGTATTAAGCCTCCCATAATTCTCTTTATATTAGAATCTTTAAATGACCTTAAAGGCTCCCACTTATTACATAGCCTCTTTAAATATTCTCTAGGGTTTCCCTTTACATTTATACCCAAACCTATCCTTGCATAATCTTCTCTTACAGGAATAATCCAAGAAAACCATCCTGGGGAGGTCTCATTATCCACCATAACTTCTACCTGATAAGGATTAGTGCAGTTTAGCTCTCCTTCAACCTGAAAACCATAAATAATTTCCCTAGGTAAGGGTAGCTTAAAAAACTTTGCCACTATAGAATAGGCACCATCAGCACCTATAACTAAAGGGGTTTTGACTTTAGACTCTCTACCACTTCTTACAAACGTAACTTCTATCTCATTAGTATCTCTTTTAAAACCTACTACCCTTGAACCTCTCGACAGTTCTACTCCTCTATCCTCAGCCATTATCGCTAATCTTTTATCAAAAAGTATCCTATCTATAACTAGCGCATAAGTTCTTTCTCCTAAAAGTGAAAGTTTTGTCCCATCATAGCCATATATACTGGCTCCCCTTATTTTATTAAGAATTACATCATCTTTAACTCCACTTATCGATAAAACCTCTGACGAAACAAGACCTGCACAGTGTGGAGGTTCTCCTACTTCTCCGTGTTCTTCCAAGATAAGAACCCTTCTACCAGATTCAGCTATATGTCTACCTACAAAGCAACCTATAGGTCCTCCTCCAACTATTACGACATCGTAATCCATATCTAACCCTCAGAATCTAAAAGATTTACAATAATCAGATATCCACTTCACTCT
>JACIXS010000266.1 GCA_014360335.1 bacterium
TGGAGCTTCATTGAACTTGGTAATCTTTTTCCCAGTAAGCTTTTCATAATCTGAAAGGTTATAGTATTCTCCAGGAATCACCTTCTCTTGGGAGAAAGCAACACTAAAACTTCCCAAGATTAAACCTAAAAGAGTCAATAAACAGATTCCAAATTTTAAAATTCTATACATCTCTCATCCCTCCTTATGAAAAGCTTTTCCAGATAAGATTATATAATGTCTATATTGTCCTGTCAAGATAATTACTGTTCTCCAATAAGAAACAAACTAACCTTCCAAGATATTTCTATCTTCCCTATCTATCTTAGATCGCATCCCTTCCTGATAAGACTTCACCTTCTCTGCCAATTTCTCATCCTTTAATGCAAATATCTTTGCAACCGCAAGGCCAGCCTGTTCCGGCTCTAAAACTGTCAGAGGAGAGACACCAGAAGGCATCCTTAATGTTGAAAGAATATCCATTCCGGCAAATCTATCACTGTATGGAGGACATGCTATAACAGGTCTAAATGTATTTGCATCGACAAATCCACTAAGGGCATTACTTCTACCTGCAACAGTCACAAATACAACATCGTCTTCTTCGTACTCCTTTATAATCTCTAATACCTTCAAAGGAGTTTTATGTGCAGAGGCTATTCTAACAACAGATTCAATCCCGAAGGTCTTTAGTGTATCAACTATCTTTTTAGACCATTCAAGGTCAGACTTTGATCCCATTATTATCACTGCTTTCATAGACAAAAAACCTCCTTTTTGGCTAATTATAATATAAGTACTGAACACAATTCAGGGCATTTTGTAAAATTACCCTACCTTTACTCTACCATATATTTTATAG
>JACIXS010000267.1 GCA_014360335.1 bacterium
GTAAAAAGAGGTGGCCAAAATATAGCAAAAGAGACTACCCTTATGTCTGTCTTGGATACTAGCACTATGAAGATAAAACTAGAGGTAGATGAAACTGACATACCAAAAGTTAAGATAGGTCTCCCCGTAAGAATTACCTGTGAAGCATTTCCAGATAGGGAGTTTAACGGTAAGGTAACAAATATATCCCCTCGTGCAACTATATCAAATAATATAGCAATATTTAAAGTTCAAGTGGAGATACCTAATCCTACTGGGGAACTCAGAGCGGGTATGACTGCAGAAGGGGAGATTATACTAAAAGAGCAACGTAATGTTCTTCTTGTGCCATTAAGGGCGGTAAAAAGAACAGAGAGAAGGGCATATGTAGAGGTACTGAAGGATAATGGAGAAACGGAGTTGGTTAGAGTAACTCTAGGAGAGGATGACGGAACAAATATTGTTGTGGAAAATGGATTGAAAGAAGGGGATAAAGTAGTATTAGCTTCTACCAGTGCAAGTGGGGTTTCTACTAATACTAGAGCCCCTTCTCCTTTTAGAATCTTTAGATAAAGGGTGAGAATATGCTCTTTGTTGAGATATTAAAGATGGCTCTGGATAGTTTTAGACTCAATAAGCTTAGAACTTTCCTCACCGCTTTAGGAATAATGATTGGGGTAGCTGCAGTAGTAGCCTTAATGGCGTTGGGAGAAGGGACAAAGGCGAGTATAGAGAAGCAATTTACCTCATTAGGGTCTAATCTCCTTATAGTGAACTCAGGTAGTAGACCAAGGGGTCCTGGTTTAGTAAGATTTGCCCCCGGTAGGTCTTCTCTAACAAATAAGGATTATGAGTCTCTCTTAAAAGGTCTTGATAGTAATAGTATAGTAACAATAGTGCCAGAAAACTCTAGAAATGTACAGGTTAAATATCTCTCTGTAAATGCAAATGTAAATGTTATTGGGACCTCCCCTGAATATATAGTAATGAGAGACTGGGGAATCCGAGAAGGTTCCTTCTTTACTGCGAGAGAATACTCTAATAAAAAGAGGGTAGCTGTCCTTGGTTCTTCTATAGCAGAGACCCTCTTTGGTAATGATAGTCCTATAGGAAAGAGGATAAAGATCAACGGTATGAGCTTTCAGGTGATAGGAGTAATGGAGCCACAAGGACAAGCCGGTGGATTTATGAATATGGATGAGCTTATATTTATACCTCTTTCAACTTATCAACGTAAGATAGAAGGCGGAGATAGAATAAGAACTATATATGTTTCGGTTAAAGATATAAGCCTTATGGATAAGGTCCAAGCACAGATCGAAGATATTATAAGAAAGAATCATAAGATTACCAATCCCGATAATGATGATTTCAATGTCCAAAACCAGGCAGCATTTATCAGCGCAGTCTCATCAGCTACTCAAACTATGACTATGTTTCTAGCTGGTATAGCAGCAATCTCTCTATTAGTTGGTGGTATTGGTATTATGAATATTATGCTAGTAAATGTTACAGAAAGGATAAGAGAGATAGGTATAAGAAAGGCGATAGGAGCAAAGGCAAGGGATATACTGATGCAGTTTCTTATGGAGTCAATGTTAGTCTCAGTAGCTGGGGGATTAATTGGAATCATACTAGGAATAATACTAGGAACATTTATAAGTAAAACCGCAAGTATAAGTATGAAGGTAACACCTACTCCAATATTCTTATCATTCTCAGTCTCTGCTATAGTAGGCATCTTCTTCGGTTATTACCCTGCCAAAAGAGCAGCAGGTTTAAATCCTATAGAAGCGTTGAGATACGAATAAGGAGGAGAAAATGATAAGGTTGAAATTCATAAGTATAGTTCTTCTAGTTACCTTATTCTTAACATCGATCTCCTATGCTCAGCAAGAAGGACAACCAAGGAGAGTATTTGGAGGTAATCAGGAATTACAGTATCTGCTAAGACTCATTCAGGACCTAAATGAGTTAGAGAAAGATAAAAAACTAGCTTTAACCAAAGATCAGGCGAAAAAATTAATCCCTGTATTACAAGATCTGATGAAAAAAGAAAGCCTGTCATCTAAGGAGGCAGAAAAGTTTATTGATAAGATAGAAGGGATTCTCACTGACGCCCAGCTTACATTTATAGATAAGCTTCAGCTAGAAAGACAGGAACGTATAAGACAATTGAGACAACAACAGCAACAAAACCAATCTCAGGGAGGACAAATCCCTCAGAATAGGCCTCCACGAGAGATTGACAAAGATATGGAAAAGGTTATTCAGGGTTGGATGCAGGGAAAACCTTTAAATCCATACTATTACGTAAAATCATTTAAAGATAGACTTAATCAATTCATAGAAAGACTAAAGAAGAAGTAAAAGTTAGCTATATAGCCAACATCTGACCCAATGCTTATTCCTTATTTCTATTTCCTTTGGCCTTTCTCTACTGCATATATCCTTCACTTGAGAGCATCTAGGCGCAAACCTACATCCTGGTGGAGGATTCACTAGGTCTGGTGGCTCTCCAGGGGGAACCTCTTTAATTATGTTTCTATTCTCTGGGTTCGGATCAGGTATTGCATTCAATAATGCATTCGTATAAGGATGCAAAGGATTAGAGAGTAACTCTTTAGTAAGCGCCCTTTCTACAATCTCTCCAGCATACATAATAAATATCCAATGCGTAAACATTCTTACTGTAGCAAGATCATGAGTTATATAAATGAGGCTAGTCTTATGCCTATCCTGTATACCTTTTAATAACTCCAATATCTCAACCCTAACAGATGCATCTAACATAGAAACAGGTTCGTCAGCCACTACAAGTTTTGGTCTCATAATAAGAGCCCTAGCTATAACGACCCTCTGCATCTGCCCGCCACTCAGCATATGTGGGTACTTAGGAGCAAAGTCTTCTACAGGGGTAAGTCTCACCTCTTCCAATGCTTGATATATCATATCCCTTCTCTCTGACTTGTTCCCTATATTGTGTATTATCAGTGGTTCTTCAAGTACCCTATAGATAGTAAAGTGAGGAGGCAATGCCCCAAATGGGTCCTGCTGAACTAAGCCTGTTTCCCTTCTATACCACTTTATATCTTTTAAGTCAGAATCACTTATATCCTTTCCATCAAAGATAATCTTACCACTGGTTGGCTTATAAAGTCTAAGTATGGTTTTACCAAGGGTAGTCTTTCCACTCCCACTTTCCCCAACAAGTGAGATCGATTCACCGGTATTTAATGTAAAGTTTACCCCATCAACCGCCTTAACATACATAGGTTTAGCAAACAAACCCTTCTTTATATCGAACCAGACCTTTAATTCTTCTACTCTAAGCAATTCGTTATTCATACTCTATTTACCCTCGTTTAAATAACATCTAGCAAAATGTCCTTCTTTTATCTTGTAGAAAGGTGGTGTTTTAACTCTGCATATATCCATAGCTAATGGACACCTTGGATGAAACCTACAACCGGAGGGAGGATCTATCAAACTTGGTGGAGAGCCTGGTATAGACTTTAAATCTTTATCCTCTCTAAGTGTAGGAACACTATCTAACAGTAATTTCGTGTAGACATGGGAAGGATTCTTATAAAAGTCTTCGACTGGGCTTATCTCTACTATCTCACCAGCATACATAACCGCCATTCTATCTGCTAGCTCACTAGTAAGTGCTATATCATGAGTAATAAAGATATAAGTTAAGTTAAGCTCCTTCTTTAACATCTTCAGTAGGTTCATTATATTTTCCTGAGTTATTATGTCTAGGGCGGAGGTTGGCTCATCTAAGAGTAACAGCTTTGGATTTGTTATAAGAGCCATCGCTATGACAACTCTCTGCTTCATTCCACCACTTAGCTCAAAGGGATATCTCTCTGCAAAAGAGGAAGATATACCAACGAGACTTAATACTTCCTTAGCTCTGCTAAAAGCGGTCTCTCTATCTGTTCCAAAGTGGACCATAAGCGGTTCTGCTACCTGGAATACTACCTTTAGAACTGGGTTTAGAGAGTTCATAGCCCCTTGGAAGACCATAGACATCTCTCTCCATCTGACTTCTTTCCTAAATGTCTCTTCATCTAGAGATAAGACATCTCTTCCCTCTAGTATTATCTTCCCTTCTACTTTCTTTATATTTCTCGGAAACAGTCTAATGAGTCCACGGGCTAAGGAACTCTTACCGCATCCGGATTCTCCTACTATAGCTAATGTTTCTCCCTTCTTTAGCTCAAAGCTAACATCATTTACCGCTTCTACATCCCCCTTTCTAGTTCTATAAGAGATACTGAAATTTTCGACCTTTAGTAGATTATTATTCTCCATAGACTCTATAGCTCCTTCAGCTTCGGATTCACTATCCTATCCAATACAAATCCTAATAAAGAGAAAGATATGGCTGTAAGTATTAATAGGAACGAAGGTATCAAGACCCAATAGAAATAACCCTTATACAGAGCGCCGTTAGAAAAAGCATCCTCTATAACCCTCCCCCAGGTTGGTTGTGTAGGGTCTAAGACACCAAATAGGGATAGTATAGCCTCAAGGAATACATATACAGGAACAGAGGCTACTAGTCCTGGGACTACCGGAGGGAGTATTTTGGGAATTATATACAAAAATATTATTCTCCAGTTACTAGCCCCATAAGCCTGAGCAGATTCAATATATGGTAATGTCTTAACCTGAAGGACTAACGCCCTAGTTGTCTTTATTCCAAAGCCGAATATACTTAAAAGAACAACCACAACGAGTAGACTCCAAAGACTCAATTTATAGAATAGGGATATCATTATCATGATGGGTAGGAAGGGTAAAACCATATAAACTTCAGTAAATCTTTGAATAAGGGCATCTGTCCAACCACCAAACCATCCACTTATAGTCGCTATAATAAGATGTATAATGGTAATACTCAAAGATGCACCTAATCCAAAAGAGAGGTCTAGAGGTGCACCCCACAATAGGGCAATATGTATCGGTCTTCTTAAATGGTCTGTTCCCGCTATACCATAGAGAGAACCGTAAAAGACTGCATCAGCTGTGAGAGAATCTTCTCTATCTTTCAATTCTGCCTCTAAGATTAATGAATAGTTCCCTTTTAGGATTTCTAATCTATTGGAATACTTCATAAAAAGGCCTCTAGTTGTGGTTATAGAGAAGTCGATAGGCTCGCTTATCTTAGACCTTATATGCGAATCTAATCTATTTTCTAGGGAAAAGTCATTACTGAGATATAAGATATCATCTTGGGACCTTAATGTATGTTCCTTAAGGAGTATCTTATCCCCATCAGGTC
>JACIXS010000027.1 GCA_014360335.1 bacterium
AACTATATTAGGCTTAGCAAAGTCTACCCAAACGAATATCTGATTGATACATACAAGAGTTATCAGCCATATCCACTGTTTCCTGCTATAAACCCTAGCTTTCTCCAATTTTAGACGAGGACCTATACTTAGTGTAGAGTTCATTCCATAGCCTAGAGCCTAAAGCACTAACACTATCGTGTCTATAGGGGTGAGGTAGTATTAAAGTATAAGGGTAGGTCGTAACGGTTAGTAATGCTATAGATTCTAAGGTGAACCATAGCGATAAGGGAACGTAATATCTCAGCTTGGAACTTAGCAGGTCTACCTGTATTAGAGTAGTAAGAGGACAAAACCTTGTAAGCGTTGTCTAGGTTAAGGTAGAAGAGTCTATCTATGAGGCTGGAGTATTCTTCGATCCTGTTCCTATAAGAGTTAAAGAGTAATTTAAGTGAATTCAAGAGCTTCTTTTGGTATAATGAATGCTGTGACCAGTGTTGTGATTTTAGCATAGTTATCGCCTCCTTGTCCTGGGATTTTACTACTAGGATAAGGGGCAAAAGGATGAAAATCAGATAGTTGGGCTGTGGAGGTGAACCTAGGAAGGTCTATCTTTAGAGGTGAGACTACAAGGGACTTTGGAGTTTCTGAGAAAGTACTTTAGGAAAAGAGGAGGTATTAAGTAGCATGAAGTTTTTAAAAAGTTTTGTAGTGTTTCTTCTGTGTATAGGTTTATTGGTAAGTGGACCCTTGGTGAGTTTAGGTGCAGAAAAAATTGTAAAGGGAGAGCAGTATAACTTATCAGAGTACGAGAGACTTACTGGCAAGAAGATTACTAAATTTGGCGAAGCTCCGCAATTGGTAGAGTTAGTAAAACAAGGAAAACTTCCTCCTATAGAGAAGAGGCTTCCTGAGGAGCCAGTAGTTATAGAACCTTGGGAGGAGATTGGGCAGTATGGTGGAACATGGAGAAGGGCATGGTTAGGGCTTGCAGATGGTGCAGGTCCATTTAAGATTGCTTATGAGCACCTTGTTCGTTGGAATGCGGATGGTTCAGATGTAGTACCAAATATAGTAAAAAGGTTTGAGATATCAAAAGATGGAAGGACATTTACATTTTATCTAAGAGAAGGATTAAAGTGGTCTGATGGGGAACCATTTACAACAGAAGATGTAAGGTTCTGGTTTGAAGATATTATTCTTAATAAAGAATTAACTCCTACATTTCCTAGCTGGTTAACCACTGAGGGTAAGCCTTGCACTTTTAGAGTAAGGGATAAGTATACATTTACTGTTAGTTTTAGTAAGCCCAATGCTATATTCCCGATGCAGTTGGCATATTTTGGTGGTTTTGTTGCTCCATCTCATTATTTAAGGCAATTTCATCCTAAATATACCGACCCGAAGAAGTTAGAGGATATGGCAAAAGAGGCTAAATTCCAGTTCTGGTATCAACTATTTAGCTTCAAAAACAACTGGCTTCAGAATCCAGAATTACCATCCCTTTGGGCTTGGAAATTAGCTAGCTCTCCTACAGCTACCCTAATGGTTCTTGAGAGAAATCCTTACTATTGGAAAATTGACCCTGCTGGTAACCAGTTGCCTTATATAGATAGAATTACTCATGAGTTAGTCCAAGATGCAGAGATCATCAATATGAAAGCTGTAGCTGGTGAAATAGATATGCAGATGAGACATATAAAACTTCAAAACTATACACTACTTATGGAAAACAGAGATAAGGGAAATTATAGGGTTATTAGATGGACTACTGCAAGTGGTGCAGACTTTATGCTTATGCCTAATCAGAATGTAAAAGATCCTGTACTAAAGAAACTATTCCAAGATAGAAGGTTTAGATTTGCTCTTTCTCTTGCTATTAATCGGCAAGAGATTAATCAGCTAGTATTTATGGGATTAGGTAAGCCTCGTCAGGCATCTCTAATAAGTGCTTCTCCTTATTATGATCCACTTTGGGAAAAGGCTTATGCTGAGTATAATCCAAAGAAGGCTAATCAGTTATTAGATGAGATTGGTCTTACAAAGCGAGATAAAGATGGATATAGACTTAGACCAGATGGTAAGACGCTTGCTTTAACTATTGAATTTGCTGTTAGTCCAGTCGCATCAGATGCCTCTGAGCTTGTAAAGAAATATTGGGAAGCTGTAGGAATAAAGGTAGATATAAAACAACATGAGAGGTCCTTGATGTATACAAAAACACTAGCTGGAGATTTTGAAATTACAACTTGGGGAATGGATAGGGCTTTCCAACCTCTAGCTGACCCTCTATATCTAGTACCATACAGACAAGAGATTGGAACATGGCATCCACTATATTCGCTCTGGTATATGACTGGTGGTAAATCAGGAGAAGAACCTCCAGGAGTTATAAGGCAATTACAGAAGATATGGGATGTAATTAAAGTAACTCCTAATCCAGAAGAGAGGAAGAGATTAGTATCTCAGATAACAAAGATTCATAGAGAGAATATCTGGATGATAGGAACCGTGGGTGAGAGCCCTGCTCTAGTAGTTGTAAAGAATAACTTTAGAAATGTTCCAGAGAGGCTTGTAAGTGATGATATTTTGAGAAGCCCAGGTAATGCTCAGCCACAGGTGTTCTTCTTTAAGAAGTAGAAACAGATACTAGGAGGGGGAGGTTTTAACCTCCCCTGTTCTTCTGTGAAGGGAGGTTTTTTATGCTGCAGATGAATGAGAAAGAATATGCAAGATTTATGAAGGCACTAGATAGATGGAATGAGAAATATGACCCTGATGTTTGTATGGTCAAAGAACCATTTCATTCCCCTGGATATCATACTACCCTTAAAGGTGGTTGGGTGCATCCTACAAGAAGCTCCTTAACCTATGCGGTAGCACTTTTAGATAGCGGTATAGAAGATTATAGACTAAGGGCTATTGATATACTCAGAAAGGTAATATCTCTACAGGACCAGAATCCTAGTAGTCCTACATATGGTATATGGTCCTGGTTTTATGAAGAGCCTCTAGAAAAGATGTCTCCTCCTGACTGGAATTGGGCGAACTTTTGTGGAAAAGAGCTCTTACAGGTAGCTTTAGATCATTTTGATAGAATTCCAGAAGACTTAAGAAGGAAGATTAAAGATTCTATCTATCATGCGTGTAGGTCAATTATAAGACGCAATGTGGGTCCGTCTTATACTAATATTGCTATTATGGGGGCTTATGTAACGCTTCTAGCAGGTGAGTTATTTGGTTGGAAAGATATATTTGATTATGGAAAAGACCTTCTTAGAAGAATCTATGAATACACAAAATATCATGGTGCTTTTACTGAGTATAATAGTCCTACATATACAATGGTTGCTATAGAGGATATATCAAGGATACTTTCTCATATAAAGGATAAAGACTCCTTAGAAATGGCAGAATATCTGAACGATGTTGCCTGGAGATGTGTAGCTTTGCATTTTCATCCTCCTACAGGTCAATGGGCTGGTCCACATAGTAGATGTTATAATAATATCCAGGGAGTTACCCTTTGGTCTAGAATACAATTGGCAACCGAAGGAAAGGTAAGATTTTTAGATGAGGAAGAACTATACACTGATATAAATTGGCACAGGATAAAGATGAAATGTCCCGACAGTTATATAGATTACTTTATCGTCTTGGATGAGCCAAGATTTATTAGAGAGGTCTTTTATAAGGGAGATAAATCATTAAGCCCAGAGCTTAGATCAATAATAGGGATCCCGTTCTATCCTACACTTACAGCAACTACATATCTTAGCACTTCTTACTGTGTGGGAACATTTTCCAAGGCAGATTTTTGGAACCAGAGGAGAGGTTTTATAGGTTATCTGGGAAGTAGAAATAATTCTACTTATTTACAGCTAAGATGTCTTCATGATGGTTATGATTACTCTTCTGGTCTATTACATACCGTACAATTGGAGAATAGAATTCTAGGTATAGTTAATTTTGCTACAGATTATGGTGATACACATATAAGCCTTGATAAGGTAAAAGATGCTACTATAAGAGCAAAGGATTTAAGGCTTAGACTGGAATTTGGAGGATATATAGATAAGATTAATTTGCCATACTCATCTAATCTAGATGATACTATAATTACTTATCTTGATAGTGTAAAACTTGGAGTAAAGTTTCCTAGAGTCTCTTTTGGGAATTATACGGTGAAATTAGAGATAGATGGGAATGATAAGAATAAATGGATAGATATTGTTTTTTACAGCGGAGAAGAGAGGCCTATATGCTTTAGGGATTTAGAGAGGGCTTTTGCAGTCTTTGCCTTTTATATTACTGAGAAAGATAATAATCTAATAGATAAGTTCTCAAATATAGAAGTTAACGAAAAAGAAGAGAAGATTTTAGTACGATGGGCTGTAGACGGTAATAATCTGGAGATAGAGGCTGACTTAAAGCCTGACTCTATAACCAAGCTCCTTAGAGGGAGCAAGGGTCTTATAAATGGGATACCTATAGAGAAGGAGGGATGACTCTTTGAAGGCAGGGTTCTGCACAAATGTATTTAAATTCGATGAAATGGAATATGCAATAAGGAAATTAGCTGAACTTGGATACGATGGTTTAGAGTTTTGGCAGCAATACTTAGATAACATTGATATAAAATGGCTAAAGGCTCTTATGGATGAGCTAAACCTTGAGACCGCTCAGGTATGTCCATATTTTAATTTTACAGGAACGGAAGAGGAGTGGAAAGAGAGTATTAATCTCGCTAAGAGATATATAGATATAGCCCTTACTCTTAATTGTAAAAAGATTAGGATATTTACTGGACACATAGCAGGTAATTCTGCTACAGATATGCAATGGGAGATGGGGATAAAGGGTGTTAGAGAGACCTGTGACCTTGGGCTTGAACACAATATAGATTTTATATTAGAGATGCACTATGACTCTCTTATGGATACATCAGATAATGCCTTAAGACTTATTGAAGAGGTAAATAGACCAAACTTGAAGGTAAACTTACAGGTTCCTATAGCTGATGAAGATATTTTCTACAGTGCTAAAAAGCTTGGAAAATATACAGCACATCTACACGCACATAACTGGGTCACCAGGGATGGAAGGATAAATTATACATTCTTAGATTCTGGAGAGATAGATTTTGAAAGGTTTATAAAAACATTACAGGAGGAAGGCTTTGACGGATATATATCTATAGAACACGCTTTACATCATCCTGTTTGGGAGACTGCAGAGCATGAGATAAAATATCTAAAGGACCTTATACATAGGCTAAGTAGATAAGTTTATATAGATCCTATAAACCCTATTCCTCTGACTTTTGTAAAAGTTTTTTCGTCCTTTGGTCCTAGCTTTCTCTAACCTTTCAATTAATTCATCGGTTGTAGCAAGCTCATAATCCACGGCTAAATTATAACATATCTTTATTTATAGATTCATCCTCCATGCTCTAGGTCCAATTCTTTCTATTTTCCCTTCTAGGAGCCAACGCCTGCGTCTTTCTTCTATTAGTTTATGTAAGACTTCTGTCTCCTCTGAATTTTTTGGCTTTGCCCTAGGCAACCTACTTAGGCCTTTCTCAAGTCTTATTCTCTTAAACTTCTCTTTTTTCTTTATATGTTCGTCAAATTTAATCTGCTTCATCCCTTATCCTCATAAGGGTATCTATAGTCTTCTCCTCTTTTGCCCTTTGTATTAAATATGTCCAATCTATCTCATCTTTGTATAAAAGAATCAATTCCCTAGTCCAAATGCAATCTTGTTGAGAATTCCAATGAACACAGGCGTTTAATCTATCTATGATTAGGTCTTCTATACCTATAATATAAGCGGTAAGCCCTTCTATCTCAACAGAGGTTATTCTTCTGTAATCTCCGGCAAGATACTCATCAGGTATCTCAATAGCGATATCTAATTCTGAATTGTACCAGTGTCTTCCAATATTTTCAAAGCCAAAATCTTTGAGAGTAGCTATAATCTCTATTGTGCCAGCAGAAACTAAATCTATATCCTCAGTAGAGTAGCTCCCTAGTGTGTAGAATTCTAACGCATTGCCTCCAACTATAATAGGTTTAATATTTTTCTCTTTTAATTTTTCTGTAAGGATAGCAACAAAATAGAGTCTTCTCTTAAATGGCTCTGCTATCCTTTTTAACTTTTCAAGATAGTATTCATAAAGCATAGGTTAATTATATAACATTATAGTCACTAGATATAAGGTAATTTCCTACATTATCTATAACTACAATTGCATATCTTATACTAGTATCTTTTTTATAAGGGATTCTTCCTATATATATTTCTTTAGTAAGTCCGTAGCCGCCTATCGGTTCAATAACATATCTTCTCCCTATATACATCTCTGTGTAGACTGTTCCTGAGTTATCTATCTGGTAACTTAGAATTGCCTTATATAATCCACTTTGCCTATCATATGCTTCTATCTTCACCTCTAAATAATTATCCTTTTCACTTGTAGTAATGGATGTGATTACTGGCTTTTCCTTATCTCCAAGTTTTAATAGCTTATATTTCCCATCTTTATCTTGTGAGACTATATATAAATTCCCATAGGCGACACTTACTTTTAGTAACCATACATTAGTACTTTTTATCTCAATTTCATATATTTTAGATGTCCCTTTCCAGAAGAGGTAAATTTTAGAACTATCTTTAGACTTAGTAGGGACGATAATGATATTTCTTGTAGCTATAGGAAAACCTAAGCTCTGCTCTTTGGGAAATTCAACCCTTGCTAGTTCATTACCAGAGAGATTCAATGAAACTAGATAGTTTTTCCCATCTAAAAAGCTACATACATATATACTATGCTTACTAATAGCAATGTAAGTATATCCATCAACGCTTGATTGAACTCCTATAGGTTTCTTCCAAAGTAATTTACCCTCTTCTGAGAGGACTATTAAATTTCCAGATATATCACCGAAGATAACTAGCCCTCTTCTGTATACTGGTGACGTTACAACATTCTCAGCTTCATATATCCATCTAATCTTTCCATCATTAATATTTAATGCATAAAGTCTTTTAAGAGATTCTGAACTTACAAAGATTAGAGAACCACCTATAGTTAGCCCCCTAATATTTCCTCCTATATAGGTACTCCAAAGAAGTTTTCCTTCTTCAGAGTAGCAGTATACTTTTCCATCTGTATGTGCTGTTCCTAAAAAGACTTTTCCTTGTCCTATTATAATGTTAGATGTTAGAGAGCTTGGTATCTTAGCCCTCCAGAGGAGATTTCCATCTTTGATATTGAATGCTAACAGAGAACCATTATTACCGTTTGTCGTAGCTACATATAGATTCTTACCTATCCCATAGCCCTGCACAAATTCCCATAATCCGTATGGCTTCCATCTCGTTAAAGGCTGAGGGTCTTTTACTTTCCTATTATGGAGGTCATCAAAGAATAATTCTGCACCCCAAATCAGTTCACCAGTCTCTTCATTAAGTACATATATCCCTTCGTGGTCTGCCAGGATGATTTTATCTTTATATATAAGAGGAGTAGCCAAGTCTACATCGAGATTAGCGCTTACGTCCTTTTGGTAGATTACTTCAGGTATCCTTGGTATGTCGGTATCTGAAGACATTGAATTCTCTTTATCATGCTTTATAAGAAGCCAAGGGAAATTTATGTTAGGCAAGAGTCTTTTATCTATATTAAAGTCGGAAGCAAAAGTTATTGGAGAGAGCAGAGTAATAAATATCAGACTATAAATAACTATGAATCCTCTGAACATATAAATCCCCCCAAGCTTTAATCTCTTATTTAGTTTATATTATATCAGTACTCTTTACTATTGTCTATGTGTTTATTCTGGTCTATACTTATGTAGTAGAATAATATTGAAAGGGGTTGAAGGGTTTGAGCGATAAAAAGTTCTATAGAGTTATATCTAGGATGGATGGTTTCCCCTATGGGGGAAGGTATTTTGACGATATAGAGATAGTATGGTTCTACTCTGAAAGAAGGGAATTTCCTCTAGTAAAATACGAAGAGGTAATAGAGAATTATGATGAGAAGAAAAAGAGGAATTCTACTGAGAAACTAGAAAGTTATATAGATGAATTCTTTGCCCTTCATGAAGCTACAAGATTAAAGAAGTTTCTAGACCAGCACTTTAAAGACATAGTTACAGAGATTAGAGAAGTCGATTCTATCCCCACCGATCCTGATATTACTCCACTAAAAGAGATCCCTATTGGAGGGGGTGTTGATTTCTATCTCTTATGGAAGGAGGATAAGTATCCTCTCTCTTTCAAAGTAGAAGGGATATTTGATATAAGACCAGTTTGGAGAAGAACCACCCAGAAGAGGTGGAAGGTAGAGTTGGCTTTAAGCGATTTAGACCTGTATGAGCTTCCCTCTCTCACAGTAGCTGATAGAAGTATATATATCCTTGATTCAGGAAAGCTTGGAGGAGATTTTTTGGTAGTCTCTCGTGATGAGGAGGTGGAAAGACTCTTAAGGGAAAAAGGATTCGAGATAGAGGAAATTCCTGGAAAGATTTATAAACTTTCCTTTAAGGATAATGATAAATCGCAAACTTAACATAGTTATACTTACACTGTTTTTAGTCTTACTGCCTGAGTTTGCGAAGGCAGACTATTTCCTTACTGGAAGTTTTTTCTCCTCGGAGACGGATATAAAGAGATTACCTATAGAGGTATCCTCTATAGCTTTTGGGCTTAATGATAGGTTATATCTTTTAGATAAAAGGGAAGAGAAGATACAGGTCTATTCTTCAGAAGGGATACTTGAAAGAGAAATCCATTCCAAGGCAGAAGCTATTGCTATAGATCCCTGGGGCTATGTCTATGCGGTTACTAAAGGTAGATTTGTAGATATATTTGACCCTTTGGGAAATTTAGTTAATAGTATTACCCTTGAATCCCGAGACCCTGTCTATGATTTTATCTCCTATTCTGGTTTTGTCTCTGTAGATGAGAGGGGTTATATATATGTTGTTAATACGAGCTCTGGAAAGGTCTCCATATATGCTCCCTCTGGGGCTTATGTTGGAGACCTTATAAAGAGTGGGTACGGAGCCTCAGACCTAACTATGGTAAATGCGGTAGCTATAGATTCTAGAGGGAATATCTATGTGGCTGGGAGTCTACCAAGGTCAACGGTCAGTAGATTTGAACCAAACTATATTGTTATTAAGAGGATGAATTACCAGGGATATATTAATATGACCTTTGGTCCCATTATAAATGCATTTATAGGAGGGATAGTTGTAGACCAGCTTGGCAATCTCTATGTGTTAGATACATCCTCTTCTTACATCTATAAATTCGACAAGAGAGGAGCTCTTGTTACTAGATTTTTTGCTGGTAGAGGTGCTACCTGTATTGCTATACGTAGTGACGGTTATATAGCCATAGGTTATGGCGGAGAGATAAAACTCTTCCATCCCTCTAGGTTGATGAGGATTATAGATAAGGCTAATAAGTCATTACTTGATGGTGATTATGACCTCTCTGTGAAGTATTGGAACGAGGCGTTGAGATTGAATAACTATATGAAGTTTATCCATTCAGGTCTTGGAGAGACCTATTTTTATATGAAAGAGTATAGGAATGCCCTTAGAGAGTTTAAATTGGCAGAGGATAAGGTTAGATACTCTGGAACCGTAGTCCTTTATAGGAGAGAACTCTTTTATAGATACATACTCCTCTGGGGAATACTATTCCTTGTTATTATAAACATTCTTATTTTCTGGGGCAAAAGGCTCTCATTTATATTCAATAATATAGTTGGTCGTATGATCTATGCCCCTATAAAAACGCTATTAGAGGTCAGAGAGAAGCCTATATACTGGGGCTTTGTTCTTGTTATCGTTTTAGCACTTGTAGATGCATTAAATAGAAGGTTTACCAACTATATCTTTCAACCAGCATTAGAAGGGATAGACTATCTATTTCTCCGGAGACTACTTATGTTTTCGGGTTTGTGGTTTGTAAGTGGAACCGTCTTCTATAGCGTTGGAGAGATATTTGATGGAATGGGAACCTGGAAGCAATGTATGCTTACTATAATCTTCTGTATAGTCCCATATCTACTATTCTCCTTCCCACTCTCTCTAATTAGTAATCTCCTCACATTTCAGGAAAAGATATACTATGACTATGCAAGGCAAGGGTTAATGTTTTGGTGTGGGATTCTCTTTTTTATAAACGTCTATACCACACAACAGCTCTCTTCAAGTAGGAATATATTAATCTTTTTAGTGACTGGGATAGGTTTGGCCTTTGCTATCTCTATAATTCTCTTCTTGCAGGGAATAAATAGAGAACTCTGGTCTTTTATAAAGGATGTTTATCTTGAAGCATGGTATAGATTGGTGGGATACTGATGAAAAGGGTTATCTTATTAGTATTTACCTTTCTATTAATAACATCTCTGGCTTACGCCAAGATAGATATCACCTATGATGTAAATGGGGACCTTCTTGTAATTAAAAATGGTAAGTATACTATGACTAGTTCCCCTTTAGACTGGAAGTCTGTGAACGACTATTGGGATTCTAAAATAAGGTCGATGTTTATAGTTGAATACTGGGATAAAGAACTGGGCAATTCTAGACTTCTATTCTCCTATGATGCCAAAAGAACCGCTATTTGTAATGGAGAAGTTACAAATATAAATTATAAGTTTCCATCTATAAATCTTGATTTTACAGCTAAGGTTTATAATAGAGGAGAGTATTTTGAGGTTAGAATACCTTATAAAGACTTTAAGGAGGACCCTTCTTTTCCTATAATTAGTATCACATTCTTGCCTTATCTCAATGCTGGTAGGGTTGGAGAGAAGGGATACCTAGTTATACCTGATGGTTGTGGGGCTATTGTGCAATTTACTAAATTCTTTGGGGTCACTACACTTGAAAAACAGGTCTATGGAGATCTGACCCCAACTAATTACGATATAAATCAGATACCTGTTACTTTACCTGTCTTTGGCTGTATAAAGGATAGTTTTGGCTTTACTGGTATAATAACAGAAGGAGACGCTTTTAGCGGATTAGTAATGGATATGGCTCCAGGTAACGGATATTATTCAATAGGTGCTAAGTTTTACTTTAGAAGGATATTTGAGGACATATATCGTAAGAAGAGGATAACACCAAGAAGAGATGATAGAGATAGAGCTATTCGCTTTTACCTACTACAGGATAGATCTGCCAATTATGTTGGTGTTGGTAAGACTTATAGGGAATACCTCCTAAAGGAGAAAAGGGTCAAGACACTAGAGGAAAGAGCCAGAACTCGTAGCCATCTGGACCCAAACGTGATTGACATTGGGATATTTATGGGGGTTAAGAAAGGCTTTCAGCTTTTTGACCCTGTAATTAGGCTGACATCCTTTAGGGAGATAAACTGGATTATTGATAGATTAAAAGACTTGGGTATAAGAGCAAATTTGATCCTTACTGGTTGGGAAAGGTCTGGGTTCGAGGGGGAGAATCCTACCACGTTTCCTCCGTTTGATGGTTCTAGAGGTCTTAGGTCAGTAGTAGAAAAGGCTAAAAGTTCGGGTAATTTTATCAGTCTTTCAGTTAACTTCTTTGAGATATATCAGAACTCCAGAGATTTCTATAGAAGGCTAACCTTGAAAAGTCCAGTAAAATTACCTGTGGAGCAGAATACTTACAGAAGAGGATACCTTATCTGTCCACAGGTAGCACTAACAAAGTTTCAGAGGTTCCACAGTGAGGCTAAAAAGACTGGAATTGTAGGGATTGAACTTAGACGCTTTGGAAGAGGTCTTATAGAGTGTTTTGATGATGAACATCCTGTGGACAGATTTGATTGTGCAAAGCTATACTCAAAGATGGTTGGGTTAGCTGGTATAGTTGATGGAGGCTGTGTCTATGGTGTAGATTATGTAGATACCTTTATGTCTATCCCTTCTATGAGTTCGGGATTCTTTGGTGGAGAATCTATTCCCCTATGGCAGATAGCCTTACATGGTATAGTGAGATACTCCTTTGAGCCTATAAATCTTAGAAGAGACTTTGATTATGAATTCCTCAAGACCTTAGAGTACGGGGCATTGCCAACCGCCATGCTAACATATGAATCTCCGATACTGATAAAGGATACCTTCTATAAAGGTCTTTTCAGTTCTAAGTTTTTAGATTGGCAGAATGACCTAAAGAGAGAGTATGAACTCTTTAATAAAAAGCTCGGTTATCTGCAGTATCAGTTCATTACTGACCATAAGGAGTTATCTAGATATGTTTATCAAACAACCTATAGTGATGGCACTAAGGTTATAGTAAACTACTCTAATAAAGATTTTGATGGAATAAAACCCCTTGGATATAGGATAGTTAGAGGAGATAATCGATAATGAAATGGATTATGTTGC
This sequence comes from bacterium, assembly GCA_014360335.1. Classification (GTDB taxonomy): domain Bacteria; phylum DUMJ01; class DUMJ01; order DUMJ01; family DUMJ01; genus DUMJ01. The sequence continues at coordinate 12,383 of JACIXS010000027.1, forward strand.
TCATCTCTCCTTCTGAAGTTTGGGAAGGTCTTAAAGATACAAATTGGTTCGTTATTCCTATATTAGTAGGTCTTGTATCTGCATTCTGTAGCTTTTATATTACTGTAGACCCGAATGTTATGTATCTTAAGGCTGAGACAATTGTAAGATTATCACGTGATAACTTTTTCTCCCTACCAGAGGGAGAAGGAATCATAAAGCTAGCAGTTACTTTGGGTTTTATTCTCCTACCTTTATGGTATATCGTTAGGACAGTAGTAAGTAGTATGATTGCAAGACGGATACTAAGAGATATAGATTATAAAAAATTCTTACTTATATTCTCCCTATCTCTTTTACCATTAGTTCCCCTAAGGCTTATCATTCTATACTTTATCAGAATCAAAGGTTTGGGGAATTTAGTTGACCCTAGAGACCTTAATCTAACGCTTAGTCCTGTGTTATTTTATGCACTAAATAGGGATATACTTAAGAATGATATACTCTATACATTTCTTAGAGAGATAAGCCTAGAGAATATATGGAGTATGCTTGTATTTGCTAGCCTTTCTTCTAGCGAAGGCATAGATGTTAGACGTAGTATAATAGTTTTTCTTGTAACGCTAATAATTATAAGAATTTTGGAGATACTCTGGGAGAACCATAGCTATAATATAATCTGGTTTCTTCTTGTTGGAGGTTAGATATGAGAAAGAAGTTGGGTATTATTGCACTTATTATAAGCGTTATATGGGTTATGTATCTTGGGTTTGTTTATAATAGAAGTTACTTCGAGCATTATCCAAAGGTTACTGTTACCGTTGCCGAGAGAAAGCCTTTCATTCAGGATATATCTACAGTCGGTTATATAGAACCTGCTGTTAGGTCCACTGTAAGGAGCGCCGTATCGGGAAAGATTGCGGATATAATGGTTAAAGTTGGGGATTATGTGAGAAAAGGAGCCCCTCTATTTCGGATAGAGTCACCAGATTTAGAACTTCAGATAGAGCAGGCTAGGTTGAATATAGAGAGGCTTAGGATAGAAGAAGAGAAATTGAAAAACGAAGTGTACGATATATCTCAGTATGAGATAAGCTTAAAGAGAGAAGAGGAAAACCTTAAGAAGACCAAGCAAGATTTAGAAAAGGCGGAGTTTCTCTTTAAACAGGGAGTTATTACCCTTTCAGAGTATAATAACTATAAGGCGCTATATACCCAGGCAAAACTTGCCTATGAGTTGGCAGAGAAGAATTATGAAAACGCTAGAAAACAGTATGAGGCACAGGAAAAACTTAGGGCTAATAACCTTTTGATATTAGAAGAGAGTATAAAAAATGCCGAGGCACAGCTAAAGAACTTGGAAGACCAGAGATTGGCTAAGGCTGGTATAGATGGCAGGATAGTTTCTATCTTTGTAAAGAAGGGGGAATATATAACCGCTGGGACGCCTATTGTTCTTATGGCTGATGAAAAGAAATTGGCGGTCTCTTGTGTTATTGACCCCAGATATATAGATAAGATCAAGATTGGACAGGAGATGAGATTTAAGGTTGATCCTCTCTCTACTAAAGAGTATAAAGGAGAGATTGAATCTATCTCTGAAGGAACAGAAGAGCTTATGGGTAAGACTGGTGTAAAGATTACTGGAAGAATAAAGGATAATGTGCCTGGCATTAAGGTAAATATGCCTGTGTATTTAAGGGTCTTGGTGAGGAGTAAAGAGCTTAGTGTAGTTGTTCCTGTGGCAAGTATATATCAGGAAACCCCTAAAGGTGAGGAGAATCCTCTATACTATTTGAGTCCACCTAGCCCAGAAGAGGTTGAATACTATGTATTTGTCCTTGAGGGAACACCAATAACTACCGATGATAGAGAGCTTAGAAGATTGATAAGGGATAACGTTCAGGTCGTTAGAAAGAGAAAAGTTGAGGTAGGTGGTGTTAGTGAGGATGAAGCGGAGATTATCAGTGGCTTAAACCAGTTTGATAAGGTAGTTACATATAGTAGCAGACCACTTAATGATTATGATAGGGTTATAGTTATAGAGAGAGAAAGATGGGCAAAGGATTAGAAGGAGTAAAACTAGGAATAGCTATTATGCTTATCTCTCTTGTAATAGGCTCTTTAGAATCTATCAGATTTGGTTTGGGACGTGACCTTTTCACCTATGGGATGGATATATTTGCGGTTTCTCCATATTTAACAGAGGAGATGAAGTTAGAACCGCTCACCTGGGAGGATGCTAAGGCTATAGCGGATATACCTGGTGTAAGGTCAGTAGATAGTGTAAAAAAGACTGTTGCTAAGGTCTTAGTAGGCTCTGAAGAGACGAATATGAATATCACCCTTATTACCCCTAACTTTGTAGGTATTATTGGAAGAAGGCTTATAGATGGAAGAAACTTTACAAATACTGATTTTTCGAAGTTTCATAAGGTTGCCTTACTTCCAGAGTCAGCTAGAGACATACTCTTTAGTAAAGATGTAAACCCTCTTGGAAGCGAGGTCTATATAAGTAGAGAGAGGTTTATTGTGGTTGGTATCCTTGGTCAGGCATTTATGGAAAAGATAATAAATAGGTTCAAGATACTGAGAGACTATCTGCCTATGATATCACAATTGGCAGAACTCATATATCCGAAGAGAGAACTTATAATACCTCTCTACTATGACCCATACGATAAACTAGATGCTGTAATAATAACCGTTTATCCAAAGTATTCTTGGGGAACTTTTAAGACGGTCTTAAAAGATGAGATAGTAAGGACATTGAGGTTTAGGCACATAGGAGAGAGCGATTACGAGGTATTCAATCTCCATGAGAGGCTCTTGGCATTTAAAGTCTATCTATTAGTATTTCTTTTAATTCTATTTGCCATATCTATAATACTTATGGTATCCTCTTTTATGAAAACCAGCACTATTCCTTTCAAGGACAGGATACTTCTATTTTTAACTGGAATAACTATGGGAGAGTTTTTAGGTATATTGTTGTCTAGAATAGCTACCTTAAGGTTAGATATACCACCATCTCCAGTATGGTGTTTTCTAATAGGGTTTGTTATACCACTTTTTATGTGGGGTAGATATGAGACTGAAAAGATTAAACTATAGGCAAAAAGATATGTTGATGAGCTATATAGCCATATCTCCATGGCTCATAGGGTTTGCAGTCTTTTTTGTATTCCCACTACTCTTCTCTATTGTCTTAAGCTTTTTAAAGTGGAGTTTTAATGGTAGCACCTTTGTATGGCTTGATAACTATAAGGAGGCACTTTTTAATGATAGAGATTTCTGGTATAGCTTGGGGGTAACATTGGGTTATGGTGTTGTAAGTATACCATTTACCATTCTATTCTCTTTTATACTTGCTCTTCTTATAAACCAGAAGGTCAAAGGGATAGGTTTCTTTAGAATGGTATACTTTCTACCAGTAGTAGCTGCTTCAGATGTGGTTGTTGCCAAGATAGGTCCTGAAATCTTTAGTAAGATGGTTAATGTAAATGTAACATTGGAGACATTTGGTATTCAGGTTAGCCCAAATGTTCAAAACTTTATAACCCTTTTTTCTACACTAATCACTTTAGGATTATGGAGGGTAGGTATCCAGATGCTTATATTCTTGGCTGGTCTTCAGAGTATAGACCCTCAGATATATGAGGCGGTAGAGTTAGATGGTGCAAGCTGGTGGAAGAGCCTTTGGGCAATAACGATCCCTCTTTTGGGCCCTTTTACCGTTATAAATGTTGTTTTTACCGTAATAGAGTCCTTTACCAATGTCTTTACAATAGCAAGGGTATTAGCAAGGGGAAGAAGCGTTACCCCATTCTTTATGGATTATGTGTATAGACTTAGCTTTGAGGAATATAGACTTGGATATGGGTCTGCGGTAAGCTGGATATTCTTAATCATCGTCATCTCTTTAGTGTTATTGGCTTATTATTACTCCCAAAGATATCTAGTGGAGAGGTAAGATAAGGTGAGGCGCAGAGGTCTTAACATACTTTATAAACTGAAAAGGATAGTACCTAAGCTGATAATATACTTTTTACTTATTGATGGCGCCTTCATCTTTCTCTATCCTATTGGAAGAACAGTTGTTATATCCCTTATGACTATAGAAGACTATATGGACCCTTCTGTCAATTGGATACCAAACAGGCTAAACTTTAGAAACTATATAGATGTGCTAAAGCCTATGGAATTCTTTAGTGCGCTGTCCAATACAGTAAAGTTAACAGTATTCTGTATCTTAGGACAGGTTTTATCCTCAGCTCTTGTTGGCTATGGTCTTGCCAGGGGTAAGATTCCGGGAAAAGAGGTCATTATGATGGTGATACTTGCTACCCTTGTTGTTCCTCCCCAGACTCTGCTTATACCCTACTATATCCTGTATCATAGACTGAACCTTTTAGATTCGCTTAATGTCTTTATTATCCCATCCTTCTTTGGCTTTGGTATATATGCCCCACTATGTATATTTGTCTTTAGACAGGTATTTAATACGCTTCCAGTTGAGCTAGAAGATGCAGCTATAATCGATGGTGCGGATTTCTTTAAGTGCTTCTGGTATATCTATCTTCCATTGGCTAGGTCTGCCTTTGTAACTGTTGGACTTTTTACCTTTGTCTGGTATTGGAATGAGTATGCTAGGAGTATCATCTTCTTTAACAATATAAAGACTATCCCTATAGCTTTATCTTTACTATTCTCTGCTGATCCTGCATATGTAGGTGCAGGCTTTGGCGGTATGAATATCAGTGTTGTGACCTACCCTATGATGATGTCTGCGGTTATGTTAACAATACTTCCCTGCCTGGTCTTGTATCTCTTTACACAAAAATACTATTTAACTGCTATAGAGCAGGTTGGAATAAAGGGATAGACTAGACTCATCCTATTGACATTTGGGTCGATTTGACCCATAATAATGTAGCTAATAATTAGGAAAGAGAGGGAGTGTGAATAGGAAGAAGTGTATGGACCACATTTAATGTTAGATTGCTATGGTAGTCCAAAAAGTATACTGGCAGATGTAAGCTTTCTATATGAGGTTCTAGATGAATTGCCAGGTATAATTGGTATGCGTAAGATTATGCCACCGTATGTTTTTAGGTATGATAGTAAAGATGTCCCAGAAGACTGGGGACTCTCAGGGATAGTGTTGATAGCTGAGAGTCATATAGCTATACATACCTATCCAGAGAAGGGATATTTTACGGTAGATATCTTCTCCTGTAAGGAATTTGATCTGGAAATAGCTAAGAAATACTTGACAGAGAAGTTTAAGGTTAAGAAATACGAGTTTCACCATATAGATAGGGGATTAGAATTCCCAAGGAGTAATCCTAAGGTGTGATAATGTTTTATACCCATTATGTCACCTTTGGTGACTTTCCAGAAGAATATAAGGATATAGAGAAGGCAAGGGCGATTATAGTCCCTGTTCCTTTAGAGGAGACAAGTACTTATCTTTCTGGTACCCGTTTTGCCCCCGATGAAGTAATATTAGCTTCTAGAGCACTTGAATGGTTCGATGAGTCACTAGAGTTTGAACCCTTTAGAAAAGGTATAGCTACTATAGCGTCTCCTTTGTGGGAAAGAGGAAATGTGACATCTTGCTTATCCCAACTTGAGGAGACAGTTGAAGAGATAATCAGACAAGGCAAGTTCCCTATAGTGATAGGTGGAGAACATACGATTACTTTTGCTGATGTAAGGGGTGTTCTAAAACATTATAGTGACCTATCCTGTCTTATATTTGATGCACATGCTGACCTCAGATCAAGCTATGATAGGTCCTCCTTTAGTCATGCCTGTGTAACAAGAAGGATCTCAGAGCTTGATATCGAGAGTATAGTAGAGGTTGGCATAAGAAGCCTCTCTTTAGAAGAGAACGACTATATAAACTCAACCGATAAGGTTAGAGTTATTAAGGCTAGAGATTTTCTAAGGGACCCAAAGTTCTTTATAGAGAATATATCTAGTATGTTGAGCGACAATGTGTTTATCTCTATAGATATGGATGTCTTTGACCCTTCCCTTGTTCCTGCGGTTGGAACCCCAGAGCCAGGTGGTCTCCTATGGTATAATGTAATTGATATATTAGAGGAGGTATTTGCCCATAAGAATGTAGTAGGGTGTGATGTTGTAGAACTCCTATGGATGGATAAAACTTCCTGTTTTATAACAGCTAGGCTTATCTATAAACTTATTGCGTATAAGTTCTTCTATGAATAGGAGAAAACTTCGTAGAAAGATATTTCAGTGGTTATTTGAACTTGAGTTTAGACCTGATGCTATCGAAGAGATAAAGAAGAAATTAGATACAGAATTCCTCACTGAGGAAGATAGGGAATTTGCTTTTAACATAATTGAGGGGGTTTGGAGTAAGAAGGAAGAGATAGATGAGATAATAAAGTCCCATCTAAAGGGATGGGATTTTGAAAGGATATCTCTTGTAGACAAGAGTATACTCCGTATAGGTATATATGAGCTTTGTTTCTGGAAGAATACTCCTCCTAAAGTAGCTATAAACGAGGCGGTTGAGTTATCTAAGGCGTTTGGAAAAGATGGCTCTCCCGAATTTATAAATGGTGTATTGGGGGCGATATTTAGAGGGGATGGAGTATAAGAGAATGGTAGTAACCCTTGGAGGAAGAGTCCAAGGGGTAGGTTTCAGAAGTTTTGCTAGATACAAGGCATTTATGCTTGGAATAAAGGGTTATGCAAGGAATACTTGGAACGGTAAGGTTGAGGTCGTTGCTGAGGGACCTTTAGAGAAACTTGACGAGTTTCTAAAAGAACTTAAAAGAGGTCCAACCTCTGCTAGGGTAAGGGAAGTTGATGTTAGGTTTGAACCTCCAACATATGAGTTTTATGATTTCTCAATCTACTAAAGAGAGACTCGATGTTTTATTATTAAATCTAGGGTTTGTTTCTACTAGAAGCCAGGCTCAGGCTCTGATTATGGCTGGAGATGTCTTAGTAGATGGTAAGGTTATCACTAAAAGTGGAACTTTGGTCAGAAAAGATGCGAAGATAGAGATAAGAAGACCTCCGGAGTATGTAAGTAGGGGCGGTTTTAAGTTAGAGAAGGCAATAAGAGAGTTTTCTATAGAGGTAAAAGATAAGGTCTGTGCTGATATAGGGGCTTCTACAGGTGGTTTTACACACTGTCTATTGAAGTTTGGTGCGAGACTTGTGTATGCTATAGATGTTGGTAGGGGTCTTTTACATCCTATCCTTGTTAGTGACCCTAGGGTCAAGGTCATCGAAGGTTATAATGCAAGATACCTAGAACCAAACCTATTTCCAATAAAACCTGCTCTATCTACTGTAGATGTGTCTTTTATCTCCGTAAGAAAGATTCTCCCTGCCCTAGTTAATTGTCTTGAGGAAGAGAAAGAGATAGTAATACTTGTTAAACCTCAATTTGAGGCTGAATATAAGAGGGTAAGTAGAGGTGGAGTTGTTGTAAAACCCGAGTTTCACATAGAGGTAATTGAGAAGGTGATAGATTTTTCTCAAACGCTTCAGTTATACCCTTGTAATCTTACCTTTTCTCCGATAAAGGGAAGAGCCGGGAATATAGAGTATCTACTCTACCTCTTCAGCAAGACATCTGCAAAGGAGATAGATATAAAGAAAACTGTAGAGGAGGCTTTTAGATATTTTGAAGATAATAGTTCTACCTCATCCGCATAGAAGAGAGGCTTGCAAAGTAGGAGAAAGAATAATAGAGTATGCATCCTCTAAAAATATTGAAGGAAGACTCTGCGAAGATTGGCCTGAGGGTATCACTGAGGATTTTGATGTGGGGATTGTAATAGGTGGGGATGGGACTCTATTAAGGGCATCAAGGCTCTTGAGTCCACTTGGGATTCCCATTCTTGGGATAAAGGTAGGAGGTTTGGGTTTTCTCCTAGATGTAGAACCCGAAGACTATAAACTTGCTATAGATAAACTGCTGAATGGGGATTATTTTGTTGAAAAGAGGGGGACTTTAGAGGTAATTGTAGAGAATGAGAATATCGTTAAGGGCAAATTCCTGGCAATTAATGATGCGGTTGTCAATAAAGGAACATTTGCTAGGATGTTAGAGATAACCCTTTTTATAAATGGTAACCTAGTTGCTAGATATCCGGCAGATGGGATTATCGTCTCTACCCCAACAGGCTCAACCGCCTATTCCCTTTCTGCCGGTGGACCTATAGTCTCTCCAAGTTTGGACTGTATATTAGTTACACCTATATGTCCTCACTCTCTATTCTTAAGACCTCTCCTTTTAAATCCTAAGGATACGATTGAGATAGTAGTAGGAGAAAAGCATGAGGAGGTTATGCTTACTATAGATGGACAGCTAGGATTGCATCTTGATACAAAAGACAAGGTCAGGGTAAACTTTAGTAATATCCACTGTAAACTTATTAGGCTTAGTGAAAATTCTAATTTCTTTGCTACTCTTAGAGAGAAATTACACTGGGGAGAGGGTATCGGAGATGCTCAGAGAGATCTCCGTTAAAGGTTTTGACATCATAGATAGTATAAGCGTAGCCTTTTCCCCTGGACTCAATATCATTACGGGAGAAACCGGAGCTGGTAAGTCTCTTATAGTCGAGGCTATACAACAGTTACTTGGAGCTAGAGCCAGTTCTTCTATGGTAAAGTCTGGATATCCTAAGGCTCAGATAGTTGGAGTTTTTGACCTACCAGAGAGGGAAGAGCTGATAAGACTATTAGAGGAGAATGGAATAGAGATAGGAGACGAGCTTATAATCCTTAAAGAGATAACTAATACTGGTAAGAGTAGCTTAAGGATAAATGGTACGGTAGTTCCTGCCTCTGTAGTAAGAGAGATAGGAAGTTATCTTGTTAATGTCTTTTCTCAGTTAGAGAATAGCGAAGTTATTTCTCCTGAGTATCAGCTAGATATTATAGATTCTTTTGGTAAACTGTTCGAACTTAGAAAAACCTTTAACAATACATTCTTAGAATGGAAGTCTCTAAAAGAGAAAAAGGCAGAGATAGAATCTAGGATTCAGAACAGGTTCCAAGAGCTAGATTTCTTGAACTATCAGATAGATGAGTTAAAAAGAGCAAAACTTGTAGAGAATGAGGATGAGATACTAAAAGAAGAAGAGGGAAGGTTATTGAACCTAGAAAGGTTGAAAAAGGATGTTGAAGAATCTTACATAATCCTTTATGAGGATGAGGACTCTGTTGTCTCTAGACTATCCAAGGCTTCTCAGATGCTCCTTAGTTTAGAAAGTATAGATAGTCAGTTGGGTAATCTTGGTAGAGAGCTTGAGAATCAGGAGATTTTAATAAGTGAGCTAGCTAGAACTTTAAGAAGTTATGTGAATAAGTTAAGAGAGATAGATAGTTCTGCTTTAGAAGAGTTAGAGGCAAGGTTACACTTTTTAAGTGACTTAAAGAGAAAGTACAGGGCAAAGTCAGTAAATGAGTTGATAGAGATACTAAAAGGTTTAGAGACTAGAAAAGAAGAGTTAGAAAAGATTGAAGAAGAAAGTGGAAACCTAGATTCTCTTATAGAGAACGCCTATAATAGATTAAAAGAGATAGGAAGAGAACTATCTGAGAAAAGAATAGAGACAGCATGGAGACTCTCACGTTACCTAGAGGAGGAGTTAAGAGAATTAGGGATGCCAAATGTTAGAGTAGAGCTAAAGGTTAATCAGATGGAAGAACCTATCTCTACCGGTTTTGATAGTGTTACATTTCTTATTGCTACAGTGCCCGATGAACCACTCAAAAATGTTGAAGATGTTGTCTCTGGCGGTGAGTTATCTAGGATATCGCTAGCTATAAAGAGTCTATTAAGAGATGTAGAGCTATTTCCTACACTTATCTTTGATGAGATAGACATAGGTATAGGAGGTAAGACCGCTATAGCTGTTGGGAAGAAGATATACGAGCTTTCTAAGAAGACCCAGGTGATAGATATAACACATCTACCCCAGGTTGCTGTCTTTGCCGATGTCCATATGTGTGTTCAGAAGTCTATAGATGAGAATGGAAAAGTTGAGATAGAGGTTAGGGTCCTTGAAGGCGAAGAGAAGGTTATGGAGATATCTAGGATGCTAACTGGACAGATAATGGAATCTACACTGATAAATGCAAAAGAACTTATCAACTATGTTGAGAGATTAAAGGAAGGGATTACTAGTGAGGTATAGGTATACCGTTATTATAGATAAAGAGCGATGTAAAGGCTGTGGAATATGCATCTCTTTCTGCCCTAGAGGTGTCTTCGAATTCGAAGACTACCTCAATGAGGGAGGACATCATCCTGTCAGGCTTACTGGGAATGAGTGTATAGGGTGTAGAGCCTGTGTTATTATGTGTCCTGATATTGCATTAGAACTCATTCGGGAGGAGATCGATGAAAGTACTTATGCGAGGTAATGAGGCTATAGCAGAAGGTGCTATATATGCAGGCTGTAGATATTTCTTTAGTTATCCTATAACCCCTCAGAGTGAGATACTCCACTATATGGCAAAACGTCTACCAGAGGTTGGAGGGGTATTCCTTCAGGCAGATAGTGAGACATCCGCTATAAATATGGTCTTTGGAGCTTCTGCCTGTGGGGTTAGAGTAATGACCGCTTCTTCTGGTCCTGGTCTGAGTTTAAAACAGGAGGGAATATCCTATCTGTCTGCTGGTGAATTGCCCTGTGTAATAGTAAATGTTATGAGGGGAGGTCCAGGATTAGGTGGCGTTCAACCAGCACAGAGCGACTACTTTCAGGCAACAAGGGGTGGAGGACATGGAGACTATAGGAATATAGTGCTAGCCCCTTCTACTGTTCAGGAGTGTTTCGATTTTACTAGGCTGGCTTTTGACCTTGCAGATAGGTATAGGATTCCTGTAATGGTAATTATAGATGGTGCATTGGGTCAGATGATGGAGGATATTGAGATACCTGAATATAGGGAACCTATTCTTCCTGAAAAGCCCTGGGCTTTGGGTAAGGGAAGTTTTGGTAACCCCAATCATATAACCACTATGCATCTTGACCCTGATGAGCTAGAGGCACATAACCTTCACCTTCTAATGGTATACGAAGAGATCTCTTTCAATGAGCAGAGATGGAGAAATCTTTTCTTAGATGACGCCGAGATTGTTCTCGTTGGTTATGGCACCGTAGGAAGAATCCTAGAGGGTGTAACCATTATTGCTAGAGATAGGGGTATCAAAGCAGGATGTATTAGACCAATAACCCTATGGCCCTTTCCTTCGTATGCGTTTGTCACATTACCTAAATCGGTTAAATCTATACTTGTAGTTGAGATGAGCCTCGGACAGATGGTAGAGGATGTGAAGTTAACTGTTAACGGTAAGTATCCCGTATACTTCTATGGTAGGGTAGGAATTATCCCGACAGCTAGAGAGATATTGGACCAGTTAGACCTGGTTCTTCAAGAGGTGAAAGTATGAAGGTCTTTAGTTATCCCAAGGCATTAAATGAGTTGAAATTTCACTACTGCCCAGGATGTACACATGGGATAGCACATAGGATCTTAGCAGAGGTCTTAGAAGAGATGGACCTATTGGATAGGGCAATAGGTGTTGGCTCTGTTGGTTGTTCTGCCTATATATATGAGCATTATAACTTTGACTTTATTCAGGCAGCGCATGGAAGGGCTTCTTCTGTTGCTACAGGTATAAAGAGGGTCTATCCTGATAGGATAGTCTTTGCCTATCAGGGCGATGGAGATATGGCAGGTTTAGGATTAGGTGAGGCTATCCATACCGCTGGGAGGGGGGAAAGGATAACGGTAATATTTATAAACAATGCTGTATACGGTATGACTGGTGGTCAGATGGCACCTACAACCCTAATCTCTCAAAAGACCTCCACGACTCCTAGAGGTAGGGACCCAGAGTCTGCCGGTTATCCTCTTAAACTTTTAGATATGATGGCTGTTTTAGAAGGATGTGTATTTGCTGCTAGAGCTTCTCTTACGTCCCCTAAGAATGTCTTAAAGGCTAAAGAATATTTGAGACAGGCATTTCAGTATCAGTTGGAGAATAAGGGATACTCTATAGTGGAGTTCCTATCAGCCTGTCCTACTAACTGGGGCTTAGAACCTGTCAAGGCTTTAAAGTATATAGATGAGGTGATGAGTAAGTATTATCCTCCTGGTATCATAAAAACAGTGAGTCCTTTACAAAGATTGTAGGTTTTGATATTATATTATTGTCTGGTAGGAACCTACTATTCTTGAATAATTAAGGAGGAATGATGCAGTTAACTTTATTGAATAGGATATGGCAGAGAATAAGGCAATTTTTTAGAGAGATTAGAGCAGAAGTAAAGAAGGTCACTTGGCCTACTAAAGAAGAGGTTAAGGTTTTGACCTTGGTTGTAGTTTTGTTTGTATTTATATTTACTGCATTTATAGGGATAGTAGACCTCATACTAGCTAGGGTATTTGCTTTTATAGCTAAATAGGTGAACTATGTCTGAAAATAAGATAGATACAAAAAAGGGTAAATGGTATGTGATACATACTTTTACTGGATACGAAGAGAAGGTGAAGGCTAACCTAGAGAGGAAGATCCGTTCTCTAGGGGCAGAGGATAAGATTTTTCAAATCCTCGTCCCTATAGAGAATGAGATAAAGCTGGATGAATTCCAGAAGAAGGTTGTAAAGAGGAAGATCTTTCCAGGTTATCTTCTTATTAATATGGAGATGAATGATGACACCTGGATGATAGTAAGGAGCACTCCAGGTGTTACTGGGTTTGTTGGTATAGGAGGGAAGCCCACTCCTATACCAGAAGATGAGCTAGAGACTATATTGAAAAGAATTAAGTGGGAAGATACCCAGTATAGGACTTCCCTTCAGGTTGGAGATGTAGTTAGAATAAAGTATGGACCTTTTGAGGATTTTGCAGGAACGGTTGAAGAGATAATTCCTGAGAGAAAGAAGGTAAAGGTGACGGTCTCTATCTTTGGTAGAGAGACACCTTTAGAATTAAGAATGGATCAAGTAGAGAAGGTATAAGGAGGTAGTATTTAGATGCCTAAGAAGGTGATAGGTATAGTAAAGCTTCAGCTTCCAGCAGGTAAAGCAACCCCAGCTCCCCCAGTAGGTCCCGCATTAGGGCAGTATGGGGTTAATATAATGGAGTTTTGTAAGTCTTATAACGCTCAGACCTCTGGACAGGTGGGAGAGGTAATACCGGTAGAGATAACGGTATATGAGGATAGGAGTTTTACCTTTGTCCTTAAAACTCCTCCAGCATCTGAGCTTATAAAGAAGGCTCTAGGGTTAGAAAAGGGTTCTGGAGAGCCAAATAAGAATAAGGTGGGTAAACTTACAACAGCCCAGCTTAGGGAGATTGCGCAGAAGAAATTACCTGACCTTAATACCGATAGCTTGGAATCCGCTATGAGGATCATAGCTGGCACAGCTAGAAGTATGGGAGTAACTATAGAGGATTAAAGGGGAGATAAAAGATGCCAAAGCATGGTAAAAAATATTTAGAAGCGCTTAAACTTATAGATAGACGTAAGAGATACGATGTAGATGAAGCTATTGCCCTTCTAAAGAAGATAAGTTACGCTAATTTTGATGAGTCAGTTGAGGTTTCTATAAGGTTGGGGGTAGACCCAAGGCATGCAGAGCAGAACGTAAGAGGAACTGTTGTTCTTCCTCATGGTATTGGTAAGGAGAGAAGAGTATTGGTCTTTGCTAGAGGAGACAAGGCGCAGGAAGCTATAGATGCAGGGGCAGATTATGTAGGAGCGGAAGACCTGGTAGCAAAGATCAGCGAAGGATGGACAGATTTTGATGTGGCAATAGCTACTCCGGATATGATGGGTTTAGTTGGACGTCTTGGAAAGATTCTAGGACCTAGAGGACTTATGCCAAACCCTAAGGTTGGAACCGTTACTAACGATATAGCCAATACGGTAAAAGAGTTAAAGCAGGGTAGGGTAGAATTTAGAGTTGACAGATTTGGTATAATTCATACTGTTATAGGTAAAAGGTCCTTTGATGAAACTAAACTAAAGGAGAACTTTAATGCCTTAATGAATGCTGTCCTTAGGGCAAAACCCTCAGGGGTTAAGGGACAGTATGTTAGGAGTGTAGCATTTGCTACCTCTATGAGCCCTGGTATAAAGGTTGATCCGCTTAAGGCAACAAGAGTAAGCGCACTGTAAGTTTATAACAGTTGAATATGGAACTTTAAAATAAAGCTTCCTAAGAAAGTAGGTGCCGAAAGGCTTAATATCCTACTGAGGAAGGATAACCCTTCCGAAGGATTAGGAAGGGTTATTTTATAGGAGGAGGAATTATGGCACTAAGGCAGGAAAAGGTAGCAGTAGTAGAAAGCACTTTAGAGAGGCTTAATAAGGCTAAAGCTTTTATAATAGCTGAAAATAGAGGGCTTGTTATAAAGGACTTGGAGACCTTGAGGAGGACTGTAAAGCAGAAGGGCGGGGAAGCTAAGGTCATAAAGAATACCCTCTTTAACATAGCCCTCAAACAAAAAGGTGTAAAGTTTGATGGAAGCAAGTCTCTCCTCGAGGGACCTAATATATTCATATTCTCCTATGGGGATGAGATAGAGCTTCTAAAAGAGATAATAAGCTTCTCTAAAGGTAACGATAAGTTTGTCCCGAAGGGAATCTTTTTAGACGGCCGTGTATATGAAGGCCCTCAACTTGAGGTCTTGAGTAAACTTCCACCTAAAGAGGTCCTTATAGCGAGGGTTGTAGGTGGAATAGCTGGTCCACTTGTAAGTCTAGTTAATGTCTTACAGGCACCGATAAGGGACCTTTTATATGTACTAAACAATATAAAAGAAAAGAAATCTTAAGAAGGAGGTAAAGTAAAGTGACAAAGGAAGAAATTATCGAAGCCATCTCTCAGATGAGCGTATTAGAACTATCAGAGCTTGTTAAGGCTCTAGAGGAAAAGTTTGGGGTTCAGGCTGCTCCTGCTATGACAATGGCACCAGTAGCTACCGCTCCAGTAGCAGAAGAAAAGCCACAGGAGCAGACAGAATTTGACGTAATACTTACTTCTGCTGGGGATAAGAAGATACAGGTTATAAAGGTAGTAAGAGAGCTTACAGGACTGGGACTCAAAGAGGCTAAGGACTTAGTAGATTCTGCCCCAAAGCCTATTAAAGAGAAGGTCTCTAGGGAAGAGGCTGAGCAGATTAAAGCCAAACTTGAAGAGGCTGGGGCTATTGTTGAGATAAAGTAGGGGGAACCCTACTTTATCTCTAATACTATAGGAGGAGCAACCGAAGTTGAGAGAGTACGAGTTGATGTGTATTTTGAACCCTGACCTAGAAGAATCTAGGATAGAGGAGATCCTTAATAGGTTTCAGGACATCATTAAGAATAATGGAGGAGAAGTTCAGGGGGTAGATAAATGGGGTAAGAGGAGATTGGCTTATCCTATAAAGAAGTTTTATGATGGATACTATGTAGTTATGAACTTTAAAGGTAATAACGAGCTTCTTAAGGAGTTGGATAGGATAGCAAAGATCACAGAAGAGAATCTTAGACATATGATAGTTAGGAGAGATTAGTTATGAATTATATAATACTAACGGGTAGATTGACAGCAGACCCTATACTGAGATATACCCCTACTGGGGTCCCTGTATTAGGATTTACTTTAGCTGTGGATAGAAGGTCTAGAACCCCAGAGGGAGAAAGGGAAGCTGATTTTATAGACATAGTAGTTTGGAGAAAGCAGGCAGAGATATGTGCCAATTATCTTAGAAAGGGAAGACTGGTGGGTGTAGAGGGTAGATTAGAGATAAGCAAATTTCAAGGTTCAGATGGACAGGTCCATAGAAAGCCAAGAGTAATAGCTTATAGAGTCGAATTTCTAGACAGTAGACCTAGAGAAGGCGAAGAAGCTCCTCCAGAGGAGATTCATACCTTTGATGAGGATGCCTTTATTGATGATATCTCACAGAAGATTGATATAGATTTAGGAGAGGATATCTAACTATCGCCTAGGGTGAAGGCGAATATCAAGTGTTCACCCACCCTTTAGGAGGGTTCCAAGGAGAGATATGCCTCAGGATAAAAAGAGAGAAGGAGTAAGACGTTTTAGGGCTCAGAGGAAGAAGGTCTGTGCATTTTGCACCGAAAAGATTGCTATAGATTATAAGGATGTAGATAGATTAAGACATTTTATATCTGACAGAGGAAAGATTCTCCCTAGAAGAACTACTGGTACCTGTGCTAGACATCAGAGAAAATTATCAAAAGCTATCAAGATGGCCAGAATAATGGCACTCTTGCCATTTACAAGTGACTAGCTATGGAAGTAATCCTTCTTAAGGATGTTCCAGGATTGGGTAGGTCTGGAGATATAAAAGAGGTCCCAGAGGGTTATGCTAGAAACTATCTAATACCCAGAGGTCTTGCTGTCAAATCTACCAAGGGAAGAGTAAAGGATATAGAGCTCCGCAAGAGTGCTATAGAGACAAAAGAGGCAAGGGAAAGAGAATCTGCTATGAAGCTAGCAGAGAGATTAAAGGGAACATCTCTGACATTTAAGGTAAAGGTTGGGGAAGAGAATAAACTATTTGGTTCTATCACCTCTATTGACATAGCTGAAGGATTGAAAAAGAAGGGATTTAATATAGACAAACATCAGATAGTTCTAAAAGAACCGATAAAGTACCTAGGGACCTATGAGGTTACAGTAAAACTTGGGTTTGGTGTAAGTGCACCCATAAATATTTTGGTAGAAAAAGAATAATAAATTATGGGTATTGAAGAGGTTGTAAAGGCAAATGTTCCTCCTCATAATCTAGAGGCTGAAGAGTCTGTTTTAGGGGCAATGCTCCTATCTAGGGATGCTATTGCCCAAGTAATAGAGATACTAGATTCAAGAAGCTTTTATAGAAAGGCGCACAGAGATATCTATGAGGCTATTATAGAGCTCTTTGAAAGTGGAGAGCCTGTCGATATTATAAGTGTCTCTGACCATCTCTCTAAGAAAGGCTTATTAGAATCTGTAGGGGGTTATACATACCTCTCTAGTCTCTTAAACAAGATCCCAACACCTTCTAACGCTGCATATCATGCCAAGATAGTTCAAGAGAAAGCTATACTGAGGGAATTGATAGAGGCTGGTATAAAGATAAAGGAGCTTGCAGAGGAAGAAACTGACGAAGTCCCTGTTATTATGGACAAGGCGGAGCAACTCATCTTTGCAGTAACACAGCGTAAGGTCTTTCAGTACTTTATTCCTTTAAAAGAAGAACTATTCAATGTATTTGAGCTAATAGAGGTCAGGTCGAGAAAGCATAGCTATCTAAGTGGTATCCCTACAGGATTTGAAGAGTTTGATAAACTTACAGGAGGACTCCAGTACTCCGACTTTATAGTGATAGCTGGACGTCCATCGATGGGAAAGACTGCGTTCTGTCTTAATATAGCTCACCATGTAGGTGTTAACCTTAAACTTCCCGTTGCTATCTTTAGCCTAGAGATGTCCTCAGAGCAGGTAGCTATGAGGATGCTCTCTTCAGAGGCAGGAATCCCATACTATAAACTTAGGGTAGGAGACCTCTCAGAGACAGAATGGAGAAGAATAACTACAAGTATAAACGCCCTAGCAGAGGCTCCTATATACATAGACGACTCTCCTAATATCAGTGTATTAGAGATGAGGGCTAAAGCCAGAAGGCTCAAGTCTGAAGTGGGATTATCTCTGATTATCATAGACTATCTCCAACTTATGAGTTCTGGGGCAAGGATGGAAAATAGGGTCCAAGAGATCTCTAAGATATCAAGAGACCTAAAGGCTATGGCTAGGGAGTTAAATGTTCCAGTGGTTACTCTTTCTCAGTTAAGTAGAGCGGTAGAACAGAGGCAAGATAAGAGACCTCAGTTATCCGACCTACGTGAGAGCGGGGCTATAGAGCAGGAGGCAGACCTTGTCTTATTCCTCTACAGAGAGGAATACTATAACAAAGAGACTCCGCAGAAGGGAACCTGTGAGGTGATAGTTGCCAAGCATAGGAATGGTCCAACAGGAACAATAAAACTTGGATTTAACAAGGAGATTATGAAGTTTGAAGACCTAAGAGGAGGTTTAGTCCAGTAAGATGGCTTCTGCACTTCTTATTATAGATATGTTAAATGACTTTGTTCACCCAAATGGCGTTCTCTATTCTCCTCTTTCTGCTAGGACGATTCCATATATAAAAGAGAGACTAGAATCTGCAAGAAAAGATGGCTTGTATATCTTTTTTATATGCGATTCCCATCTAAAGAGCGACAAGGAGTTCGATAGATTCCCCCCTCATTGCATAAAAGGGACCTGGGGAGCCCAAATCATAGATGAGTTAGCCCCTAGAGATGGCGAGAGGATAATAGAGAAGCGAAGATACAGTGGTTTTCTTGGGACAGACCTAGATATATCTCTCAAGGAGCTTGGGGTTAATGAACTCATCATAACTGGGGTTGTAACTAATATCTGTATCTTGTATACCTCTTATGATGCTAGGATGTTGGGATATAAGGTAGTTATCCCTAGAAATTGTGTAGCATCATTCTCCGAAGAACTCCATAAGTTTGCCCTGAATGAACTAGAGAACACACTAGGTGTAGAGATAATAGATTAATGGCAGAATACGATAGATTTGCCTGGCTCTACGATATAGAATATAGAAATATCGTAGATGATGTACCTTTCTACATAGAATCCTTTAAAGATATTACTCTTCCTTTGCTTGAGCTTGGTTGTGGCACAGGGAGGTTACTCTTTCCTCTAGCTTCTAATGGTCACAGTATTGTAGGCTTAGATATATCCAGTGAGATGTTAAAGATAGCTAGAAGAAAATTAAGAAGGGATTATCCTGAACTGAAAAACACGGTCAAGTTAGTCAAAGGAGATATGAGGGACTTTTCTCTTAAGATGTCCTTTGGAGGAGTATTGATAGCCTTTAACACCTTTATGCATCTTATCTCTATGGAGGAGCAGGATAACTGTCTTTCCTGTATCTATAGACATCTAGAGCGGAATGGTAGACTTATAATTAGCGTTACCAATATAACCCCAGAGTTGATATCCTCTAAGGATTTTTACTGCCATAATGCTCT
>JACIXS010000268.1 GCA_014360335.1 bacterium
ACTCATTTACATTGTTAAAGATAAGGTTAGTATATCGAGAGAATCTTTCTCTAGATAAATCGTCCTTAGCAATAGCAACTGGTATAGCATTAGCATTCACTGCGGTCAGTACATCATCCATAGAGTCTCCAATAAATGCTAAAATGTCTTTTCTATAGTATTCTTTTATAAGCTTAAGCCCTTTAGGGTCAGGTTTTACTATAGAAGAATTCATTGTAATGATTGCCTGTGGGGGTATTTCTAATTTTAGTATCTCCAATGCAAGCTCCGTTTCGGTAGCGGTCCTGCCTGTATATATTCCGTAGGATACATCAGCTAAGAGAAGATTCTTATCTAATATTACTTTTTCATTCTTCCATAGACCTTCTTCTGTGCCCAGGATAGGTTCAGAACCGTAAAGTTTTTTCATATATCTAGACCCTGCATATATCTCCTGAAAGACTCTAATGACAAGCTTTCTATCGAGCCTTTCTTCCGCTCTAGCGAGGATATTTCCATCTAGACTTGCAAGATATTCCTTAGTCTTCTTTAAGCCCTCTCCCTCGTATGATATAGAACTAGTAAACTCGATAAGACTGGGGGGTAAAAACCGGATAGAATTAGTATCTTTAGCGGTAAATTTTAATGCCTTATATGCGAAAAAGAGTATAGCGGATTGGGATAATACCCAATCATCATTAAATCCTCCAGCCAATTTGAATAACTGCACTTCTTCTGGTTGGATAAGTATTCCAGTGTCTTCATACCCCAAAACTTTTGTCATATAGTATTGAACAGTCCTAGAGACAGCACATCTAAAAGACATAGACGTATCTATTAATACTCCGTCGATATCAAACACTATAACCTCTGGCTTCAACTTAGTATCTCCTCCATTGCATTTAAGAACTTATCATTCTCTTCTTTCCTACCTATAGTAACCCTATAAGCATCTTTTAATAGGTAGTGTCTAGGCTCAAATTTCCTTATCTTAATGCCATAAGATAGCAATCTATCCATTAATTCCTTCTCTTCGCAATAAAAGAATAAAAAGTTTGCCCTAGATGGAAATACCCTTACTTTATTTAGGTTTAAAAGCCTATTATAAACTCTTTCCCTCTCACTTATGATAAACTTTACCTTTGAAAGTATAACATCACTATACTCTAGCACGATTCTTCCCACCATTTGAGAAAATGCATTTACATTATAGGGTAGTTTAACTGACATTAAGTCTCTTATAATTTCTTCATTAGAGATAGCATAACCAAGCCTTAATCCTGCCAAAGAGAAAGCCTTAGAGAATGTCTTTAACACGACAAGATTGTCGTAATCTTTTACTAGATAAGAGAGACTCTCCTCCATAAACTCGCCATAAGCCTCATCTATGACTACTAACGTATCAGTCTCTTTAGACTTTTCTAACAAGGTAATTATCTCTTCTTTAGGCATAGACCAGCCAGTCGGATTATTAGGCCTACATAGAAGTAATAATTTAGGTCGATGGATATATAGGGCATCAACTACAGAAGATAAGTCTAATCCTAGCGACTCATTCAACTCTAATCTTACATCCTTAACACCTGCTATTTGAGAAAAGACTGAAAACATCTCAAAAGAGAGATTTGGATACATAACTCGGTCTTCCCTATCTAAAAATGCGATGAATATATATTGAAGAATCTCATCAGATCCGTTACCTACAGCTATATGCCTCTCATCTAAGCCCTCTACACCTAGAAAAGAAGCTATAGAACTTCTTAAGTTTAGGGCTGTAGGGTCGGGATAGATCCTAATGGATAACTTCATAAACTCGGACCTTATTCTTTCCTTTACCTCATCTGGTAACTCAAAAGGATTTTCGTTAGCATCAAGCTTTATAAGGTCTGGAGAATACGTAACAGAATAGGGTGAAAATGAAGATAAATCTTTCCTTAAAAATCTACTCGTCATAGGTCACTCTTTTACCTCTACCTTTTTCTGCATATTATACATTTCTAATATCTCTTTTACAGTAGTAGCATCCTCTGGACTTCTATCTATCCTTACAAAGCGTTCAACCCTAGGAAATCTCAATGCATACCCCAACTCCTCTCCGTCTTTCCCTGCTGTATGGACAGGACTTCTAGTAATCTCATCCGCCCTTACCTCTACAACATATCTAGGTTCTACCCATACGTCTGGTTCTAAGATAGAAACAACCCTTGAAGGTTTACTATCAACTCTTATCTCATCTAAAAGGTTCTTCATCTTAACCCATTCCTCTTCTGTAAGACCAGAACCTATCTTTGCTATTGTCTTAAAGGTATCAGTGTCTGGGTCATACACACCAGCCAATAATGAACCTATACCAAATTTTGCCCTTGCTCCTCTTCCCACATAGTATCCAATAATAACGAGGTCTACCGTATCGCTCAGTTCTCCCTTATAACTTCTCTTTAGTTTTATCCAGTTAAAGTTTCTTGCTCCAGCCTGATAAGGAGCATCTAGCCTTTTAGCAACAATACCCTCCAACCCACTACCTATAGCATTTTCAAAAAATAGATTTAACTCCTTAGGGTCATCGGTTATAATAGAATCTGCTATCATAATAACATTACCTGGAAGGATTAGACTTCTTAATCTTTCTCTCCTCTCTATATAGGGTCTAGGTGTATAATCTTCTCCATCTACATATAGAATGTCAAATGCAAAGAGTTTAAGTGGTAAATCTGCCATTATGGTCTCTATCTCATACTTTCTCTTTCTCTGGACAGTTACCTGAAATGGGAAAAATTCCTGAGCTTCTTCGTTAAATGCCAACGCCTCTCCCTCTATTATGGCACTCTCTGCATCTATCTGTTTCTTGGCACCCTCAACTAGATCGGGAAACATCTCCGTATTATCCTCTAGGTTTCTAGAGAAAATCTTTATCCTATCGCCATCTTTATGTATCTGACATCTAAAGCCATCGAATTTAGGCTCAACAGAACACTTTCCTATCTTGGATATAATCTCCTCTGCAGAAGGCAACCTCTCTGCTAATGCCATCCTTATAGGTTTACCAACTTGGACCTTAAAATTCCTTATAGCCTCCAATCCCTTATTAAACAGAGTAAAACCTACTAAACCTAAATCAGAACAGAGATTATAAGCTCTCTCTATCACAGGTCTTAAAGATTTATCACCTGAATAGGCGTAAGAAAAGGCATCTAAAATGGTAGGATCTCCTATCCCAAGCCTCAATCTACCCAAGACTATCCTATTTATATATTTAGCCTCTTTTCCAGAGGTAAGAGAGAATAACTCTGCTAATTTGTCCGTTTTCTTTTCGATAGACCCCTTCCCTGTAGTAGTAGCAATATCCATAAGCCTATTGTAGACATCTAATACTTCAAGTTCATCCTTTCCCTCACCGATATATCTCTGAGCCAAGAGTCCTAGGTCTCCTATCTCTTTGTATAAATTCCATATCTCTTCTTCATCTTTGGACAGAGCCTTCGCTAGAGACTTAGCTAATAACTTTTCACTTATACCAAACTCTATCTTTTCATAATTTGGAACTAAT
>JACIXS010000269.1 GCA_014360335.1 bacterium
TTTGCTTTTGATTTTATCATTGATAGAAAGGAAGGTGATTTCAATATCTTCTCTTTCCAACTCTTTATTTATCTTTATGAACCCCTTAAGTGTGTTATAAGCTACTGTTGACGGGCCCCCATATGGCTTAGATACTTTTGGTGCTATAATTAAGATTCTCATTTCAGCATACCTCTTTGATAACTTATTAAAGCTTTAGTTAAAAAGGTATCTAAGTGCGAGTTTTAGTATACAATCACAATATCTAGTTCTCTGGAGGAATATATTAGGTTATAGCTATTATGATGCAGAATTTTCCTATACTCCACTGGAGGGAGTATTTTATACCAGTTTTCCATTTCCCACCATGGTAATCTGTAATTTAAGATATATAATTTTCCGCTTTGCGAATTTCCAAAGTAGAACTCGGCTAAGTCTTCCATTTTAAGCCATCTTGGATATCCAGACATTCTCTCCCCTATATTCCAGTATATTGTATAAAAACCGCGTGTAAAGACGTCTGCCATTACTTTTTGCGAACTCTCAGACACAGTAGATGCCCACTGTGTAGAGCTTGCAGCTGTTTTCACATAAGGACTGAAAGGATTAAATCTCTGATCAATTACGCTAATAGTTCCAATGTAGGCTGACACAATAAATACAAGCAACACAAAAGTCACT
>JACIXS010000270.1 GCA_014360335.1 bacterium
AAGGGGCACCTTAAGGTGCCCCTTTTAAAGGAGGGAATATATGGCAGAAGCAAGTATTACTGGGAGGAGTCTTTGTACTATTGAATGGAAGCTCTCTAAAAAAAGCGGAGAGACTCTCTATTTTAGGCTTACATCTCCTAAAACCAATGTATGGCGTTTACAAGGTTCATATTTTAAAGGTAAGTTTGACGATTGTGGTGCGGTACAGCTTTTAAAAAAGGATTTTAATGAGCCATTAAAAGAAGAACCTTTACCTCTAGAAGTAGAAGACCAGTTCACTTACTTACAAATAAGAACTAGTACAGGAAACTCTATTATCAAATTTAATCTAACTCCCTTTGAAATCTCTATCTTAGACAGTAAAGGAAAAGTTAAATGTATAATAGATGATATCTTATTCAATGAAAGTTCAATTACTGTAGCTGGTATATTGAAAGATGAAGAGTTTATTTATGGCTTAGGTCAAAGGTTTAATGGAGCTAATCAGAGAGGCAAAGCTGTCAACATTTGGTCTGAAGATAGATGGTGCCAGACGGAAGGCAATAGCTATGTTCCGATACCCTTCTTCTTAAGCACAGAAGGATATGGATTATTCGTAAATCGTTATGAATATTCGTTTTTTGACCTAGGAAAGGGAAAACTAGATAAGTGGTCAATTCTCCTTAAAGATGCCCCGTTAGACTTATATCTTTTCGTTTCAGACTCTCCAAAGGATATTCTGAAAGATTATGCCGAACTATCTGGATTTTCTCCCATGCCTCCAGAATGGAGCTTTGGGGTCTTCGTCTGTAGACATCTAAGACTTAAAGAATTTGCTACAATCGAAGGGATTAGAGAGATGGTAA
>JACIXS010000271.1 GCA_014360335.1 bacterium
AAAACAATAGGGACCTTGTCGGTCCCTATTGTAAGGGGGGTAGGTCATATGATGAGGTTACCTAGACTGCTAAGTTATTTTATCAAATCTAACATTGATTAGTATAGAGATAATATATTAAGAAAAGATTAAGAAATAGTTAAGAAAATATTAAGAACTCATCTATTGACTTTATAGTGTAAAGGATGATAACCTATTATTGAGTGAGTTGCGCCCTTGCCTAATTTTAACGATAAGGAGGGAAAGAAATTTATGGCTAAAAGATGCACTATATGTGGAAAGGGTCCTATGTATGGTAATAATGTAAGCCATTCTAACAGAAGGACCCGTAGACGTTGGTTACCCAACTTACAAAAGGTTAAGAGAGTTATAAACGGAGAGGTTAAAAGGGTATACGTCTGTACAGACTGTTTAAAGTCTCTATAAGATGGTCTCTCTTGAAAGAATAAAAGAGGCAAGGGCTCTCTTAACCCCAGTTATTCATAAGACACCTCTTATCTATTCTACCACTCTTTCAGAGTGGGTTTCACATCCAGTATATTTCAAGTGTGAGAATTTCCAAAAGACAGGATCTTTCAAAGTAAGAGGTGCCTACTTTAAAATCTCTCAACTCTCTGAAGACGACAAAAAGAGAGGTATAATAGCCTGTTCTGCCGGAAATCATGCACAGGGAGTAGCGTATGCCAGTTCCAAACTAGGGATAGACTCTATAATTGTTATGCCCGAGTTTGCCTCTATTAGTAAGATAGAAGCAACTAAGGGATACGGAAGTAAGATCGTACTATATGGAAGGACATTTGATGAATCTCAAGAGAAAACACTAGAGATGGTAGAGGAAACTGGAAGGATATTTATCTCACCCTATGATGACCCAGATATTATAGCAGGCCAAGGTACTGTAGCTCTTGAAATTTTAGAGCAACTCCCAAATGTGGATATGATAGTAGCACCTATTGGTGGAGGAGGGTTAATCTCAGGAATAGCATCTACGGTAAAAAGTATAAATCCAAAGATAAAAGTGATTGGGGTTCAGGCTAAAGCGGTTCCAAGTGTATATAACGCCATATCCAAAAGGAAAATCGAAGATATAACTTGTGAGACTATAGCAGATGGTATTGCTGTCAAAAAGCCAGGTAAGATCACTTTAGAGATAATATCAGACCTAGTAGATGATATAGTCCTTGTAGAGGAAGAGGAGATAGCAGGTGCTATTTTATTTCTAATAGAAAGGTGCAAGATGATATTAGAAGGTGCAGGAGCGGTAAGTGTATCTGCTATAATGTACGATAAAATTCTCCTTAAGGGGAATGTAGTTGCAGTAATAAGTGGTGGGAATATAGACGTAAATCTCATCTCTACGATAATCGAACATGGGTTAACCAAATCGGGTAGAAGGTTAAAATTCATAACTACCATACCTGATAGACCTGGCGAACTCCACAAGCTTCTAACTATAATAGCTAGGGTTGGCGCAAATATAATATCTATTCATCATGAGAGATTAAATCCTATAGTTCCTATAGGATTAGTTGAGGTAGAGATATCAGTAGAGACAAGAAGTAAAGAGCACAGTGAGGAACTGGTATCTGCTATAAAATCTGCAGGATATAAACTATCCTTAATATAAGGAGGCAGAGGTTCTCTTTGCCTCCTTAATTAATCAAAACATTTCCCAAGGAAATTTACATTCTACTACATCTACCAAGCCGTGAGAGAATCTATCACCAGATGCAACAATAAAATGAGCTTCTATAGGTTTATCTTTTCTCTCTATCTTGACCAATACTTGATTCCAACCTTCTCTAAAGTTAGAAGTTACATAGCTTCTTCCATCACCACCATAGTTTGGCCTAAGGATACCTTCACTTTTAACTTCATGGATTCTTTCTCCGTTTAGCCACATCTTAAATGGGCAGTTAGAAGGTAGACCTAACTTAACAGGTCTAGCGGTTGGAGAATAGATGTAGTGCCTTAGATAGATTATCCCCGGCTTACTATCAAAATAGGGTTCTACCAAGAGTTCGTTTTCATCAAAATTTGCTATACTCCATCCCTCTCCTAATCCGCTAGGATTTGTATCCTCTTCTATAGGAGTTTCAGTATCTATATTCCCGTCAAATCTAGACGAGACCAGCCATCTACTTGAACCTAAATATACGACTGGAATCTCAGGAAGGCATGGATGGTCTTTGACGGAGATTGAGATGCTTCCTCTATTAGAGGTTTCTATATATCTTACATCATAAACAGATGCAGAGAAAGAAAGAGGACGTTTCTCATTAGGTTGTAAAGTAATCTTCTCTTCCTTAGGAGTCACTTCCCATCCATTAGGAAATCTGCAAGAGACCTTAGCCTCTATCACTTCAGGATGAGGATTCTCTATAATAATATCAAATCTTTTATTCTTCCCAAACTGTATAGCCGGATTATCTAGATAGTCTAAAGAGACTTTAACCGTCTTTAGGTCATAATCTATCCTCGTGGGAGGAATATACCAGAGCCTCTTAATTTCTTCCTTAGGGGTAAAGGGTTCAGAGTCATCTCCGTAAAGGGCTAATATCTTCTTACCTATATTACATACCCTCTTAGTAAGTTCATCTAAATTCTTTGGTTCTTTTACATTCTTTATTCCACCCCAACTAGCGTTTGTAACAATCTTATCACTTAAAGGTTCTATCCACTTAGAAGGTAGACCATCCTTACCTAAGATTATCCCTAATATTGAACCTAATGTCGCCCCAGTGCAATCTGTATCATACCCACAATTTACCGCTTTACATATTGCATCTCCAAAATCTTCTCCGTATAAAAGGCCTATAGTTTGAAAGCCAAGATTTACAGGGGAATACTGCGCTATTGGACTGTAAGAATTCCTCAAGACAAAGTTTCTTGCAGATTTCCAATCCATACCCTTTTGATATGCGGTTATAGCATTCCTTATAGCCTTTGCGGTCTCACAATCTTCGGGTATAAACGATAGTCCAATCTCAAGTAGCTTCATCTTATCAGATATAATAAAGGCAGAAGACTCTACTACCGCATTAAATATCTCTCCATAGACCGATTCTCCTCCTGCATGGTCTACGATTGCATCCTCATAAGCATACTTGGCGGAGATATTCGGTAATCCCGGGGCGATACAAGCCCAGATTTCGGAACGTATGGGACTACCCATGCAATGCTTGAACCAGTTATTAAAATAACCAGAGACTGGAGGAACCAAGCCTTTCTTGAGATTTGTTTTATTCAACCCGTACTCGTCAAAGTTATAGACAATACAGTCTAGCCAGTACTCTGCTAGGTCTCTAGCAGTAATATCTAATCCCTTTTCTTCAAGGGCTTGAAGCCATATTAACTGTAATTCAAGGTCATCATTTGGTAACCCTCCCTCTTGCAACTTAGGATACCACCATACATCAAACATCTCCTCTTTTCCCCAACCACTTTCAAGTGGGGTTCCTAATGTCCCTCCAGCATTTTTGCCCAGCCAACATCCATAAACCTTGTTATAGTATTCTTGCTCTGTTAACATAAGCTAACCTCCTTTTAAAAGTTTTCTCTTCAATTCCATATAATAGAGGAAATTCTCATAGGGAATATCAGGCGGAAATGTATGGTCTAGATGAGGTATATAACCACCATATTCTAATAGATAGGGTACCTTACTATACAACTCCTTCTCTATAGATGCTCTATCCTTAGTAAGTTCCCTTTTATCTATCCCTCCAAGTAAGACCAAATCTTTTCCATATTCTTTACGGAGTTTAATCGGGTCCATCCCTGCCGCCTGTTCGAGAGGCCAGATACCATTAATACCCGCCTCAATCATATATGGTATCAAGACCTCAAAATTTCCATCGCTATCAACCCAAAAATATTTTACCCCATACTTTCTAAAATGTTCCACTACTCTCTTTACCCTAGGAGCAAAGAATTCTTTATATATCTTAGGAGATATCAAAGGGCCACCCTTGCCAGCAAAGTCTTCCGAAAAGTTGAAGTAGTCAATCTGGACACTGGATAATGCCTTGGTACTCAACTCTATTATAAAATCAGCAATAAAGTCTAACATCTCATGGACCAAATTGGGGTCATCATAGAACATATAAGATAGATTCTCCGTCCCAATCCATTCTCTTAGTGTCCAATAGAATCCTATCTGTGCATTTACAAATAAACATAAAGGATAGTCTCTATCCTTCCATAGTCTTACAAGCTCATCCCACCACATAGGGTATCTTATAGGTGAATGTGGATTATAACGTTTCTTAAGCTCTTCAAAACTCTTCTTATCTTTGACAGGAAAATCCAGATATTGGTCCATAGAAGGTCTAGTCCCCCTCACAGTTCCCTCTTTCATAGCCTTTCTTATACGTCCTACAGCATCTCTAAATATAATGTATCTCTCAGTCTCTTCTATCACTTCTTCATCAAAAGGTGGAATCATCCCAGCATTGACTGGGATAAACTTTCTCTTGTCTATTCCGAAATAAGGTTCTCCCTCAAACCAATTCCAATAGCAGACGTCTCTTGGAAGCCCTTCGTTATACCATCTTTCTATCGTTTGTCCCCAGGCACCTAGTTCATAATTGGGATATCTATCGACTGGCTTAAACTCCATTACATTAATAAATCGCTCCCTATCGGTCATAGATTTACCTCCAATCTTAAAGTGAACCTCTAAATTATATTGATACAAAGTTTAATAAAAGTCAAGCTAATATTAACTTTTTAACCTTATAACAGAAGTTCTTTAAAGATAAAAGTTTGATATAATAAGAAAATAATGATAATGGAGGAGGCTATTATGAATAGAATAGAAGAAGCTGTTGAGACTTTCAAGAGCGGATTCAATTGTTCACAGTCAGTTATCTCTACCTACGCCCCTGAGCTCGGTCTAAGTAGAGAGTTAGCGCTTCTAATCTCAAGTGGGTTTGGTGGTGGATTAGGAAGAACGGGAGAGGTATGCGGTGCAGTAACTGGAGCAATTATGACTTTGGGGCTCAAATATGGATTTAATACTTTTAGTAACGAAGCCAAGGAGAAAACCTATAGTATAGTAAGAGAATTTATCGCAAGATACAAAGAGAAGAATAATTCTATACTGTGTAGAGAATTACTTGGAGCAGATATTAATACTCCAGAAGGGAAAGAACGAGCACATATCATATGCCCCAAGTTGGTCAGAGATTCGGCAGAGATACTAGAAGAGATGTTAAAAGGTATGTAAGTGCTTACCTGATAGCGCTATCTACTATAGCTTTTATTAACCCTTTATAGCCCAGCCCATATTCTTCTGCCATTCTCGGTAGATAGCTATACTTAGGATGAAGTCCAGGTAGTGGATTTACATCTATAACATAAGGGATTCCTTCTAGACTAAGTCTTATATCTATACGTGCATATCCTCTACAACCTAGGACTTTGTAACTTTTCAAGGCTATATCAACTACTTTATCGTAAAATCTTCCCCTATAAGGCACAACTCGCTCATCGTAAACATCTAAGACTTCTTTCAATTCGCTAGTAAGAATCTTAGTAGTATCTATACAGGTCTTCAAGATACCAATTACAGAGGGAGGATCGTTGCCTATAAGTCCAACTGTAAGTTCTTCGCCTTCTATAAAGGACGAGATTAAAATCTTTCTAACCCCCTTAGAAAGTAAAAACTCAAGAGCTACTTTAAGGTCTCTAGTATTTCTCGCTATAGAGATATCTGAAATACCCTCGCTAGAACCGCCTAAAGCAGGTTTTACTATTACAGGGAAAGGAGGTATATCACTTATCCTATCTATGTCTTTGGCTACAGAAAAAGAGGGGACAGGAATCCCATAAGATTCGAGAACAATACTAGTATATTCTTTATCCATAGCCAAAAACTGAGTATTAGCAGTAGAACCAGTAAAAGGAACATCCAACCACTCTAAGACTAATGGAACTAGACATTGCAAGAAACTAGTAGAAGTATAGTAATTAAAGACTATGTCATCTTTCTCTAAGAGATGAATAAACTCTTTATCGAAAGGAATAGATTTAACTACATACTCAAGAGTCCTTAACGCTTCCTCTATGTATTTTATCGCTTCAGCTGAAGTAGTTATCTCTCTATCCTTATTGTAGACTAGAATACACCTTCTTGTAGTCATCAAGTATTCTACTTATCCTCTCTTCCTCGCTTATAGGTAAACCATTATCATCAACAGCGTCACATCCGCCATTTATTATTCGAGTCTTTACCTTACCACAGGCAGATGGATTGCCTTTAAGGTGTGGGGCGTCTAAAAGTCCTATCTTTATAGCCTTTGCTATAACCTCTGGGTCTGTTAATGGGTCTCTGTTAGCAGTGCCTAAACTCTTTATTGCCAAAATAAGAATCTTAGCCTCTTTTACTAGATGTTCCTTCCTTGCAATAACCTCTTCATCTGATAGAAGATTAGGAAACCCTAAGCTAAAGTTCCTTATAACCCCTTGGGCTATCTTACAGCTCTCTATAACATCACTTGGAGTAGCTGCGTGGTCTCCCTCTGAAAATCCTACTACATGAACAATATGGGGTGACAGTGTAAGACCTAATTGAATGGAACTAGCCAGTTGTCCTTTCGCTACTGACATATCTGATGAAAGACTTGCTAACCCTGTCCTAATCTGTCTATATATAGTAAACTTCTCGTCCTCTAAAGAGGAGAGAAGTTCAAGAACCGCTAACATCTTTCCTAAGTCTGCCTTGCCAGATGTAGATGGAGGAGTATTTAGCATAAGTTGAGCTATATAGTGTCTTACTCCCATAGCCTTCGCATTGTATGCGGATAGGAATGCGGAGGCAACTGTAACTACATCAGGCGCATCTCTTAATCCCCAATGGTGAGCTTCATTAACCTCTACCGGAATGCCTCTTTCTGCATGCCAACGCATAGCTGATTGATTTTCCTTAATGGCTTCTATCAATGGCCTATTAGAACGCTTATCTAAAACACTATACCAACATAGAGGAATAGCAGCCCAAGCATTCTTTATTGTCTCTTGAAGTAGCTCTCCCCATCTTATAAGATCTCTAGTCCCACTGTAGCATCTAAGTAAAGGAAGATTTCCCGTCCTCGAAGCAGAATATATCCTCTCCAAATCTTCTTTACTCCTAATAGGAACTCCTCCCGCTCCTGACAAATCCTCTTTCATCTCCTCTGGTCTAAAGAAACTCTCTTGAGCATTCTGGTCAGGACCTATAGAGATTACATCTAGAACCTTTGCCTCAGCTATCTCTCTTACACCTTTAATAGTATCTTCAAGGCTGGGCAAACCAAAGTGGTGCCTTAATATTGGATACGGTCTATTGACCTCTATTCTCTCTAAGAGGGTTTGAGGATAAGAAAGTTTGCGAATTACTCCCTCGCCTTTCAGATAAGCTACCACCTCTATAGGGGATTCCCCACCAGTGAATATAGCATCAAATATACCAAACTCTTCTGCTACTCTAGCTACCGAAGGGGTAGCACCAAGGATAAATCGAGTAGAAATATTTCTATCTTTGATGCCCTTTTTTAATCTAGAGAATATATTTCTAGCCACTTCTGGTGTAAGTCTAAAGCTTACACCAACAAGATCCGGCTTATACTCTTCTATCTTTAAAAGCAACTCATCTATACTTAGAGAAGTCCCTAAAAATATAGCTTCATAACCTAGTCTCTCTGCTATATTTAAGAAATTAAAAATCCCTGCATTATGGATACAAGGTTCTAAAGAACAGGCAACTATCTTCACGTTATCACTCTCCTTCCATAACTAGACGAATAATCTCTTTTACTGAAAGACCAGCAAGTCCCAACTTATCTACTGTTCTTCCCTTCTCCCAATAATTGCATTTATGTACTATATTGGCTAGATGAATAATAGCTTTAATCGTTGGCGTAGGAACTCCAAGCATATCTCCTAAAGAGGCTATAGGGACAAGGCTCATAGGAACATCCTCTTCTATATATCTTGTATCTAGAGTAGGAGGAGCCATAATACCTTTATAGCCATCATTATTCTGCATAGCCTCATATAGCGTTTTACCTACAGCATCATATGCTATGTAAAGCCATTCTCTAGCGGTAAGACTCCTTATCCCAAGGGCAGAAGCAACCGCTACTCTTTCCTTATCCATTTCCTCTAATATTAGAGCAATAGATGGAGTTATACCCTCTATGTAATACTGGAAATTACCCCTTGTACTTTCAATACGTCCCGCATTTAAGATGGTTAGCGCTGGATGAAAAATGGCACCTATATTATCCAAACTAGTATTTAGGACATTATCGCCTGGAATAAATTGAGGAAGAGCCAATTTTAGTCTGCCAACTATTTCTGTAGTTCTATACGCAGGAAGTGCCGCTACTGGAATTGCATTTTTTATCCTAAAGATTCTTACCTGTCCTGGATTTTCAGACCTTGATGCATAGATAAATGTCTGAGCTTCTGCTATCAGAATATCCCTTTTAACACCTTTCTCTTTTAGAATACTTCTTACCTCTAAAGCTCCACCTGTCCTTCCGGGATTTAAAACTATCTTTTGTCCATCCTTCAAATAAGGAGCCATAGCTTCAACAAGAGGTCTATGGGCATAAGCAGGAACAACAACCATAAGTATCTCTCTTCCTTCGATGGCTTCTTTAATATCGCTTGTAATTAAGCTAAGTTTAGCAAATCCCTTAACCTCTCCTTCAACATTTATGCCACCTAATGCAGATATAGGCTTAATACGAGCAAAAGTCCTATTATATAAGCTTACATCAAAGCCAAGAAGAGATAGATGACTTGCAAGAGCCTGTCCTCCATGACCTGCCCCCAATACACAAAAAGTAGGAAGATTAGAACTCATAAAATCGCTCCCTTCTCTGCTTACGGGGTTAGCTGACGGGTTCGGGAAGAAGGGTTCCCTATCTGCAGAAAGCAGAATTCACCCCACAGTTTGGGTCCCCCGTTTCCTCCCTTTGGGAGGAATTCAGCATTTTCTACTAACAGTATACCAAAAATATAGAGGACTGTCAAAAGACAAAAGCAGAATAAAGTCCAATCCCTTACCCTAAGTCAAGATTTCTCTTGATTCTAGAAATCGTATAATCTGCAAAGTCTCGTAACTCATCTGTGTCCCATTTACTATCATCTTCTTTTTTGCCGTACTCTTTTAGAGCCTTCCAGGGTAGGTGCCTATATTCCTTTGGCAGATTATTTATTCCCCAGAGTCCTCCCTCCTCCTTTGAAGCAATTACGCCTTCTTCTAAGAAAAATAAAACTCTGCAGAGATTCAAAATCCCATAAACTGGGTCTTTATAGATATTCTTAGTAATCCCTTCCACATCATATATAAGGGCATCTATATAATATTCCTTAGGTATTGGAGAGAAGACCTCTTTTGTAGGCTTTCCATAGAGACAGATGCCTCTATTAAAAATCACTGTAATATGTGCTGACAAATCACGGTCTCTATCTTCTTTCGTTAAATCTATTCTATCTTCTTCATAAGCCTTATGCCAATCCTTTGAGTAATGAAATTCGAAAGGCATAGGATGAGTAAAATCCTTTAGGTCTCTCTCCAAGACTATACTAAACTCTAAGCCTTTGGAAGGTATCTCTTCTAGACTTGCTAGTTCAAGAGTGGTGGCTATTATCTTTCTCTTCGTTATTATGGATAACTTATCTTGGACAACTATAAGAAAATCTATATCACTCTTATAAGGATTGAAACAGCCTAGAGCAAGAGAGCCATGTAGATATATTCCTACTAGATTATCCCCTAAGACATTACGGTAAGATTCAACTATCTTATCTAATACTAACCTTATCTCTTTAGAAGCGTTATAATAAGTGTATCCCATAGGAAGATTATACCACAGCAAGTGTGTTCCCTAGATTTTTCTATGTAAATGTAAAACAATCTGATCTGCAATCATTTTAACCATCCCCTCTTTAGAGAAAGTATAAAGCTTGCTAACACAATAGGGACAAACCAGTCATCTGAATTTAATAAAAATATACCTAATCCTAATAAACTTAACTCTTGTTCCTCTGATATTACATATTTCAAATACTCTTCCTTCCTTTCAACGAACACTTTACCTAAGAATATACCAAGTATTACAGCGAACACTATCACTATCAAATACCTAGTTAGAAAATCTTCATTATAAGCATCCTTATAGTAAGAAGCATTCAGGTCTAATAAATTTAACCTACTTTTTATTTCCCTATGATACTGTTCGCATTACATTCTC
>JACIXS010000272.1 GCA_014360335.1 bacterium
CTAAAAGAGGTGGAAAGGTGGTCTTTATAGGTCTTGCATCTGAAGATTATATTGGTATTAATATAAATGAGATAAGTTCTAAAGAATTGGACCTTCTTGGTATATTTAGATATGCCAATGTATATAAGAAAGCTATAGACTTAGTAGCAAAAGGTAAGATAGACTTAAAGTCTTTGATTACTCATCACTTTCCTTTAGAAAAGACTCAGGAAGCATTAGAGTTTGCAGATAAGAACAAGGATAAGTGTATAAAGATTGTAGTTAATCCTTAGAATGTAAGTGCCTTTTGACAGACTTTCTCTTATATGTTATTCTATAGCTGTAGTCTATTTTAATTTTAAGAGAGGTTTAAATTTTATGTCTAATCTGGTTAATCTTAGCTTTATTGATTTTGGTCCAGCAAGAGTGATTGGAAAAAAGACAATAGCAAGAGTTGAAGGGGCAGAGAATCCGATTCCTCAGTTTTGGATGAAGTGTCTTGAAGATGGGACGCTTCAAGTTCTAGAATCTATGCCTAGTTACATCTTAAACCCTGCTTATATAGGTTGGGAAGGCGAATATGACCCAAATACTCAGGAATTTTCTTATATAGTTGGAATGTTGATGAAGCCTGACACTCCTATTCCAGAAGGCTTTGACTTTCGAGATTTGCCTTCCTGTAAGATGGCAATAGGCTGGATTAAGGGAAAAGAACCTGAGATATATATGGATGGTGTATACTTAATCTTATCTAGTATGAGAGATTTGGGTTTTGAGTATGATGAATCGGCAGGATATATGATAGAAGTTTATACTTATGAGCGTTTTGTTATGCCTCAAGAAAGAGGTGAAGATGAAGTAATTTTAGACTTATACATTCCCTGTAAAAATATTGAAGTTTCTTAGATAGGTAAATCTTACCTTGTCGATTGCTATTGCTTTTTGAAGAATATTATGCTAGTATAGTTATAGTTGAGGGGACGTAGCCAAGCGGATTAAGGCGGCAGATTGCAAATCTGCTATTCCTCGGTTCGAATCCGGGCGTCCCCTCCATAAGTGGGCGGTTAGTTCAGCGGGAGAACGCTTCGTTGACACCGAAGAGGTCAGTGGTTCAACTCCACTACCGCCCACCATTTTTTATGTTATAATACCTCGTATGAATGTAAAACTTTTATCCTATACACCTGAGCCAGATAGAGTTGTTGCTCTTTCTGCAAGATTATGCTATAGTAAGATAGATATCTCTAAGCTTGCTGAAAAGCTTACCAATGAAAAGATTAAAGAATTATTGGATAGGCTTAGAAGATCTGGGCATCTATCTCCATTTGAACATGCAAGCTTTACCTTTGGTATAGAAGGTATCTCAAGAGTCACATCGCACCAGTTGGTTAGGCATAGGATAGCTAGTTATTCACAGCAGAGCCAGAGGTATGTAAAGATGACTAAGGCAGATTTTGTTATACCTCCTTCTATTATGAAAAATGAGTCTGCTCTAGAGCTTCTATCTAATGTAAATGAATTTGCCAGGTCTACATACAATAAACTTATTGAGTTAGGTATTCCTGAGGAGGATGCTAGATACGTTTTGCCTCAGGGGGTTACTACAAAGATTATTGTGACTATGAATGCTAGAGAATTGTTGCATTTCTTTAACCTTAGATGTTGTCTTAGGGCACAGTGGGAAATAAGGATAATGGCTAATCATATGCTTGAAGAGGTCAAAAAGGTTGCTCCTATTATATTCGAGAAAGCTGGTCCCTTCTGTTTTAGCGGACCTTGTCCTGAAGAAGGCCCATGTCCCCTTAAGAAATGAGATTTGTTATAGATAGATTCGAAGGAGATATAGCTGTATTAGTTAATGATGTGACTATCAATATCCCTAGGTCTATTCTCCCAGGATATGCAAAAGAAGGAGATGTTGTTATTATTGAACTAAAGATAGATATAGAAGAGACAGAAAGACTCAGGAGAGAGGTAGAGGATAAGCTTGGTAGACTCAAAGAGGGAGAAGAGAAAGGTGATATTTGGCTGTGAGAAGGACTAAGAACTTTTTAGCTGTTATTATCTTATCACTTATCTTTCTAATAGCTCTTGGAATATCTGACCCTAATACTAGGGATTTATTCTTCGGTAGAGGCGTATTATTTAACGCAGATGTAAAGGTCTTTGTCCTTGATGTAGGGCAGGGAGATAGTATACTCATAAAAGCCTTTGGTAGGAATGTCTTGATAGACGCTGGTCCAGATAAAAATCTTTCTGCAGATAAGATTGGTTCTTTTGGAGTAAAGAAGTTAAACTTTGTGATAGTTACTCACCCACATAGTGACCATATAGATGGTATGGTAAGAGTAATTGAGAGATATAACCCAGAATACTATCTAGACCCTGGGATTCCTCACACATCAAAGACATACAAAACTCTTTTAGACCTAGTTGAAAAGAAACAGCTCAAGTATATAAGACCTAATGGACAGACTATTCACCTACAATCTGCAGAGCTGTATATCTTCCCTCTGCCTGATGATATTAAGAGTGTAAATAATGGCTCTGTGGTTAGTAAGTTATCATATAAAGATTTTGGGATGTTATTTTTGGGAGATGCAGAGTTAGAAGAGCAGTCATTTCTTATAAAGACAGATAGGGATAAGCTTAAGAGTAAAGTGGTAAAGATTTCTCACCATGGGTCTACTTCAGGGACCAATCAGAGACTAATAGATGTAGTATCACCGGAAACTGCTGTTATATCAGTTGGCAGAGATAATCCCTACGGACATCCCCATAGAGAGGTTATAGAGCTTCTGAAAAAGAACAGTATAAGGACTTATAGAACTGATAGAGACGGAACAGTTGTAATACTTTCTAATGGTTCTAGGTATAGTGTAATAAGGGAGAAAGGTTCTGTGGGTGAGAGATTCTTATTCTTTATATTACAGTTAATAGAGATGATTCAAGGAGGCATATAGAATGAAATATACCCCTCTTTATGAATTGCATAAAGCTTTAGGAGCAAAATTTATAGAATTTTCTGGTTGGCAGATGCCACTTTACTATACAAGTATGGTAGAAGAGGCTAAGGCTACTAGAGCAAATGTAGGTGTTTTTGATGTATCCCATATGGCTCGCTTTTTAATAACTTCTGATTCTTTGAACCTCTTAGATATGCTTTTTACAAATGACCCTAGACGGCTTGATATCAAAAAGGCTCAGTATACCCTTCTCTGTAATGAAAGGGGAGGAGTGATAGATGACACTATCCTTATGAACCTAGATAATACTAAATTTTTACTTATAGCCAATGCCTGTAATCATAATAAGGTTTGGAGTTGGCTAAAACTACACACTAAAAATGAGATCATAGAGGATGTTACAGAGCATATAGCTTCCATAGCTATACAAGGTCCAAACGCTGAAGGTTTACTTGAAAAGATATTTGATATAGACTTGAGTAAACTAGAGAGATTTTGCCTACTTAAGTTAGATGACCTTATTATCTCTAGAACAGGCTATACAGGTGAGGATGGATTTGAGATATTCGCCCCCTCTAATGTAATCTATCCTTTATGGGAGAAAGCTCTATCCCTAGGCGGAATTCCTTGTGGTTTAGGGGCTAGAGATATACTTAGACTTGAAGCAGGGTACTGTTTATACGGTAATGAGTTGAACGAAGATATAGACCCGATAACTGCAGGACTTAAGAGATTTGTAAAATTAGATAGTAGGAGCTTTATAGGTTCTGAAAAGATTAGAGAGCTTATTATAAACGGAACTAAAGAGAGATTAATCTGGTTTAGGATGCAGGATAAGATAATCCCTAGAAAAGGAGACGAGATTAGATATCAGGGGATTAAAGTAGGTAGGGTTACCTCTGGCAACTATTCTCCTAAATTTGATGTCGGAATCGGTATGGGATATGTAGATTCAGAGATAGCTAAAGATGGTAATAGTGTAGATATTGTTATAAGGAATTCTCCTAGGATTGGGATTATATCGAAGAGGTAATTATCCGTGATATAATATTAATATGAGTATCTCTCAAAGAATAAAAGAGAGAATTGATATAGTAGATTTTATTTCCTCTTATGTCAAACTAACAAGATCTGGCAAGAATTATATAGGGCTCTGTCCGTTTCATAATGATCATAATCCCTCTTTCACAGTAAGCCCAGAGAAGCAGTTGTTCTACTGTTTTGGTTGTAAAGAAGGGGGAGATGTGATAAAGTTTCTGATGAAGATTGAGCATCTCTCCTATAGAGAAGCACTTGTCCAGCTTGGTAGGCGTGTTGGGATAGAGATAGACGATACTAGCGATGAAAGTTCTAGAGGAATTAGAGAGTTATACAAGGTGAATGACCTTGTTACTAGATATTTCCACTATATTCTTACAGAAACCCAATATGGCAAGGCTCCCAGAGAATATTTGGCTAAGAGAGGTATAAAGAAAGAGACTATCGATGCTTTCAAACTTGGTTATGCTATAGCTAGTTGGAATGCTTTGCAGAAATTTTTAGAGAAGAAGGGTATTAGTATAGAGACGCAAGAGATACTAGGTCTTATAATAAATGATAAAGAAACAGGGAAAACCTATGACAGATTTAGGGATAGAATAATATTCCCTATTATTGACATGACAGGGCATACGATAGGCTTTGGCGGTAGAGTTTTAGATGACTCCTTACCCAAGTATATAAATACACCAGAGACTCCTATCTTTAGAAAGGGTCATATCCTTTATGGTCTTTATCAGACTAGAGACGAGATAATGAAAAAGGATCAGGCAATCATAGTTGAAGGGTATATGGATTGTATATCTCTATATCAGGCTGGTATAAAGAATGTAGTGGCTTCTATGGGTACTTCGTTTACTCGAGAACAAGGACTAGCCTTGAAAAGAATTGCTAAGGATATTGTTATTGCCTTTGATACAGATACAGCAGGTGACTTAGCTGTAATTAGGGGTGCTAATATCTTGAGGGAAGTTGGTTGTAATGTTAGAGTAGCCCGTTGGACTGTCTTTAAAGACCCAGACGAATTTATACGTAACCAAGGACCTATAATCTTCTTAGATATTATAAATAGAGCCAAGCCGTTTTTGGATTATATGCTGGACCTATTGATAAGTAGATATGAGATTACGTCTCTAGAGGGAAGGATTCAATTTTTCCAAGAGTTCTTCCCTCTTTTAAGGAGTGAACCTAAAGTATCTGTTCAGAGGGCATACTTGGATAAAGTGGCTACACTTGGGAAGATTCCTCCAGAGCTATTATATAGGGAATTTGATCTTTTTTATGTCTCAAGAAAGAAAGAGTTCGAGGTTACCTCTATCTCTGCCTTAAGTTGGATGCAGAGAGAAGATATAGATGCTTTAAGGGAGAAGCTAGAGAGACAGCTGTTATTCTTTGCCCTTAATGATGTTAGGTTTTTTAATATAATAAAGGAGATCTTTCAACCTGATATATTCACAGTAAAGGAATATAGAGAGATATATGAACGTCTGCTACAGTGGAATTTTGAAGAGGGGGAATTCGAGGTAGAAGATGATAACCTTTCAAGTGTGGTAGCTAAGATAAATATATCTGAACAGATAGAACTCTCTGAAAATATCCTAAATGAAACTATAAACAGATTAAATGGTATAATATTGCAAAAGAAGAAGGAGGAACTTATAAGAGAGTTAGAATTAGCAGAGAAAAACGGTGAGGTTGATAAGGCTAAAGAACTTGCTACTAAGATTCAAGATTTGGCTAAAGAGATTTTTAGTATTGGGGAAAGGAGAATGTCTGTGAATGGATGATAGGATTAGAGAGAAAGAAGGATTTATAAGAGAAGAGCTTGATTCTAATATAGAGCATCTTGTTGACAAGGGTAGAACCCAGGGATTTGTTACCCATGATGATATATTGAAGGCTATCCCTGGGGAAGAGTTGGATATTGACCATTTAGATTACCTCTATAAACTTCTCTTAAATCTTGGTATAGAGATAGAAGAAGATGAAGAGTTAAAGAAGTTGCCTGTGGAGGTTGAAAAACTAGAGGAAGAGATAGAGGTAGAGGAATCTATACCGCTTGACGATGCGGTAAGGCTCTACCTTAGAGAGATAGGCAAGATTCCACTACTCACCCCTGAGGAAGAAGTGGAACTTGCTAAAAGGTTTAAGGAGAATAATGACCAGTCTGCTAGGGAGAGACTTATAAACTCTAATCTGAGACTAGTAGTCAGTATAGCTAAGAAATATATTGGTAGAGGGCTTTCTTTTCTAGACCTTATTCAGGAAGGAAATCTTGGTTTAATGAGGGCGGTAGAAAAGTTCGACTATAGGAAGGGTTATAAGTTTAGCACTTATGCTACCTGGTGGATAAGGCAAGCGATAACTAGAGCTATAGCTGATCAGGCTAGAACTATTCGAATACCTGTCCATATGATAGAGACGATAAATAAGTTGGTGAAACATTCTCGTCAGCTTCTGCAAGAATTAGGGAGGGAACCAACCATAGAGGAGATTGCTGAGAGGATGGAGATGCCTCCTGAGAAGATTGAAGAGATAATAAAGACTGCTCAGGAGCCAATCTCTTTAGAGACCCCAGTAGGTGAGGAAGAGGACAGTAGGCTAGGAGACCTAATTGAAGATACGACTACGGTAGCTCCTGCGGATACCGCTTCTCAACATTTGCTCTCAGAGGATATACAAGAGATATTGGAAGGGCTTTCTCCGAGAGAAAGAGAGATATTAGTCCTTAGATTCGGTCTAGGAGGAGAGAGACCTCATACGCTAGAAGAAGTTGGAAAGATGTTCAATGTAACTAGGGAAAGGATAAGACAGATAGAGGCTAAAGCCCTTAGAAAGTTGAGACATCCAAGTAGAGCAAAGAAACTTAAGGAGTACC
Organism: bacterium; assembly: GCA_014360335.1. GTDB lineage: Bacteria > DUMJ01 > DUMJ01 > DUMJ01 > DUMJ01 > DUMJ01. The sequence goes on from JACIXS010000272.1 coordinate 6,862, forward strand.
TAGAAGGATAGATGAATACTATTGTTCAGTTTGGAGCAGGGAATGTTGGTAGAGGGCATATAGGTCATATATTCTCTAAATCTGGCTACAAGGTTATTTTTGCTGATATTGATGAACAGCTCATTTCTCTATTAAGGGAGAAAAAATATTATATTGTAAGACTTATAGGCGAATCTACAAGGGAAGAGATAGTTAAAGACTTTGAGATTTACCATATAGATAAGGATAGAGAAAAGATCTTAGAATATATATCACAGGCTAACATTGTATCTACCGCAGTTGGTCCCAATATTTATCTTTCACTTGCTCCTATAATAGCAGAGGGTTTGGCCCTACATAAGGCTGAACCTGTAAATATCATGGCTTGTGAAAATTTTTTTCGTTCTACCGAAAGGTTAAAAGCAGAGATCTCTAAATATCTTTCTCCTTTACCTGAATGGGTTGGTTTTCCCAATGTAGAGATAGGTCGTATAGTTCCTCCTACGGAAAGAGGTAGCCTCACGGTAAATGTTGAGGATTATAATGAATTTCTTGTAGAGAAGGCTACCTTTATTGGACCTCTTCCTGATATAGAGGGATTAGAATTTGTAGATGATTTTGAACTCTTTTGGAAGAGAAAGATATATACGGTAAATATGGGGCATGCAATCCTTGGATACTTAGGATACCTTAAAGGTTATACTAACGTGTCTAGCGCCATACAGGATAGCTGGATAAGGGAGATTCTTATTGGTGCTTTGCAAGAGGTAAAGGCACTTCTAGTTAAATTAGGATTAGACCCAGTTCATATTGATAGTTATTTAGAAATTCTCTTAAAGAGATTTTCTAATAGAGCTCTTGGGGACACTGTGTATAGAGTAGCAAGAGACCCGATAAGAAAACTGAGACCTGAGGATAGATTGGTTGGCCCTGCGTTAGAGTGCGAAAAGAATGGTTTACCTTTTGAAAATTTGGCTTTTGGTATAGCTGGTGCGCTTCTTTTTGATTATAGAGAAGATAGGAGTGCAATAGAATTGCAGGAAAAGATAAAAAGAGAAGGCTTAGATAGTGTCTTAAGGGATATCTGTAGTATCCCTCTAGAATCTCATTTAGCCTTAAAAATAAAAGAAAGCTATACAGTTTTAGAGAAGATAAAGACTAGATGAAAAACCTTGATTATAATGATACCCAACTCTCTAAAAAAATTCTGTCTGAGATAAAAGAAGTTTCTTCATCTCTTGGAGATATAACCATTATGGAGTTCTGTGGGACTCATACCCACTCTATCTTTAGATTTGGTATTAGAGATCTTCTCCCGCAGAATATTACTATGCTCTCGGGCCCTGGATGTCCAGTGTGTGTAACTGATAATCGAGATATAGATTATTCATTAGCTTTAGCAGAGATGCCAGATACTATAATAACAACCTTTGGAGATATGATTAAGGTCCCAGGAAGTTCTAAGAGTCTTCAAGATATAAAGGCGGAAGGGAAGGATATAAGGATAGTTTATAGCTGTATGTCTGCTTTAGAGATAGCGGAACAGAATCCTAAGAAAAATGTTATCTTCTTGGGTGTAGGATTTGAGACTACCGCTCCTACAGTTGCAGGTGCTATAATCGAAGCAGAAAGGAAGGGAATAGATAATTTCTTCGTCTATTCTATGCATAAACTTACGCCTCCAGCTATGAGATCTATCTTAGAGCTTGGAGAAGTAAAGCTAAATGGTATCTTAGGCCCTGGGCATGTCAGTACTGTTATAGGCTCAGAGGCATGGAAGTTTCTTCCGGATGATTATAAAATTCCTATAGCGATAGCAGGTTTTGATATTATAGATATACTCCTTGGTATAAGGGCTTTACTAGAGATGATTAGGGATAAGAATCCTAGAGTGATGAATACCTATCTTAGAGCGGTAAAGCCTGAAGGAAATAAACTGGCACAAGATATGATGTATGAGGTATTTGAGGTAGCAGATTCTTATTGGAGAGGCTTAGGAAAACTTCCAGAAAGTGGATTAAGGATAAAAGAAAAGTATAAAGATTTTGATGCCAGTAAACAATTTCCCATTAATATTAGTGAAGCAAATGAGCATAGGTTATGTAGGTGTGGTGAAGTTATAAGGGGTGTTATTTCACCCTTAGAATGTCCCCTCTTTGATGAGGTCTGTAGCCCTAGTAATCCAGTAGGTCCATGTATGGTATCTTCAGAGGGAACCTGTAGTGCTTATTACTTATATGGGGTAAGGAGATGAACGAAAAAAGAATAACACTTGCCTATGGTAGTGGAGGAAGACTTACACATCAACTAATAAAGGATATATTTGTAAAACATCTTGGTAATGAGATTTTATATCAGATGAACGATTCGGCAGTAGTAACACTTAATGGACGGTTAGCCTTTACTACTGATAGCTATGTTGTGAGTCCTATATTCTTCCCAGGAGGAGATATAGGTAAACTTGCTGTAAATGGAACGGTTAATGATCTGGCAATGGTTGGTGCAGAACCTCTCTATATGAGTCTTAGCATCATTATAGAAGAGGGATTATCACTTGAGGAATTGGAAAAGATTGTCTTATCTATAAAAGATGCGGTAGAAGAATCGGGAGTAAGGATTGTAACTGGAGATACAAAAGTAGTAGAGAAGGGAAAAGCGGATAAAGTATTTATAAATACCTCTGGGATAGGAGTCATTCCTAACGGGATAGATATAAGTGGAAATAATGCTAAACCAGACGAAGTAATAGTAGTGAGTGGAACTATAGGAGACCACGGTATAGCCATACTAAGTGCAAGAAAAGATCTAAGCTTTTCTGCAGATGTAAAAAGTGATACCGCTCCTCTTAATAGATTAGTTAAAAAAATGATAGAAGCTGTGCCAGAGATTAGTGCACTTAGAGATCCTACTAGGGGTGGACTAGCTACAACCCTTAATGAAATTGCACAGGCATCTAATGTCGGTATAGAGATAGAAGAATCTGAGATCCCTATAAAGGATTCGGTAAAGAATGCCTGTGACCTTCTAGGTATCGACCCCCTCTATATAGCAAATGAGGGGAAACTTATAGCTATAGTTCCAAAAGATAAGGCTGATTTACTTGTAGAAGTAATGAGAAATTCTCCGTATGGGAAAGATGCGAGAATAATAGGAAGGGTCACGAGAGAGCACCCTGGTAAGGTAGTCTTGATTACTAGACTAGGAGCTAGAAGGCTCCTAGATATGCTCTCAGGTGACCCACTTCCTAGAATCTGCTAAACTCCAACCTCAGTTAACTCAGCTACTCTACTAAATTGACATTTACCTGTTCTACAGTTTCCATAAGTATGTTCTATAATCTCATCTTTAAAGTATTTTATGGCAGATGCTATTGGCATTATGTAAGACTGTCCTAAGGCACAGAAACTCGTCTGTTGCATATAGAGAGCCATATCCATTAGTTTGTCTACAATATCAGGTCCACTGCTATCCATATTGTTTATAAGTTTATAGATTTTTTCTCCACCTACTCTACAAGGCACGCATTTTCCACAGGACTCTCTTCTAAAGAATGCTACAACAGACTTAAGAACATCAACTATACAGGTGGAGTCATCCATTATAAGGATAGCACCAGAACCCAATGTTGCATTTAATGGTCTTAGATTATCAAAATCCATTGGAACATCCAATGCATCTTCTCCTAGTAGGGCGCCTGCGGTTCCACCTACCTGAGCTATCTTAAACTTGCCAGACCTCATACCTCCACCATACCCATATATTATTTCTCTTAAGGTAACGCCCATAGGTACTTCTATAAGTCCAGCATTTACTATGTGTCCTAATATTGTATAGACTTTGGTTCCTGGAGATTTCTCCGTTCCAAAACTTCTAAACCAACTTGCTCCATTCTGGATTATACTGGGCACATTGGCTAGAGTCTCTACATTGTTTATTACAGTTGGTTTTCCCCATAGACCAGCATCAGTAGGATATGGGGGTTTAAATCTAGGTTCTCCTCTTTTACCTTCAAGGGATTCTATCAATGCTGTTTCTTCTCCACATACATAAGCTCCAGCGCCTTTCTTTATAAAGAGGTCAAAACTGAAGTCTGTACCGAATATGTTATTCCCAAGGAATCCATATTCTCTAGCCTGAGAAATTGCTTTCTCTAATCTCTCTATAGACAGCTCATATTCGCCTCTAACATATATATAACCTCTATTTGCTCCAACCGCATAGCCAGCTATTATCATACCCTCGATGGTCCTATGGGGATCGCCTTCAAGTATAAGTCTATCCTTAAATGTTCCAGGTTCTCCTTCATCTGCGTTGCAGATTATAAATTTAGGGCTCCCCTTTGCCTTAGAAGCCAGTTCCCACTTTAGTCCAGTCGGAAATCCAGCTCCTCCTCTTCCTCTAAGACCAGAATTCTTTATCTCTTGTATTACATCTTGAGGCTTCATTTCTAGAAGAGCCTTACCTAGAGCCTCATATCCTCCAACAGCAATATACTCCTCTATAGAGTCAGGATTAATCAATCCGACATTCTTTAATACTATACGGGGTTGTTTAGATACATCAAATTTTGTAGGCTCTTTGACTACTATACTAGGAGTTACACTTTGAACCATAAGCCTCCTTACTGGTCTTCCTTTAAGCAGGTGCTCTTCAACTATTACAGGCACATCTTCTATCTTGACATTTCTATAGTATATCCCTTCTGGATAGATTACCATTACTACTCCATCGCTACTAGTTCCTAAAGAACCTGTTTCTAATACCTTTACTTCTTCTTGAAGCCCCCTTCTTTCTATCTCTTTTATTAATGCTTGCATTACTTCTCTAGCACCAGCAAGGATTGAAGAAGCGTCTATTCCTATAAGGATATGGCTTCTTACTATCATCTTTCCTCCTCTTTTTCCTTAAATGAATTTATGATTTCAATAGCTCTCTCAGGTGTAAGATTTCCAAATGCCTCCTCATTTACCATCATTGCTGGAGCAACTCCACATATTCCTAGACAACTAACCTCTTCTAGAGTAAATAATCCATCCTCTGTCGTATCTCCTACCTTTATTCCTAGAGCCTCTTCTAATGTCTTTAAGACCTTTTCTGCCCCTTCAACATGACAAGGGGTAGATACGCACACCCTTATTATGTATTTACCTCTAGGTTTTGTACTAAAGAGCCCATAGAAAGTAGCGGTTTCGTAAACTTTACTTGAAGGTAGGTTTAGATACTTAGCTACACTTTCTATATCCTCTCTTGAAAGAAACTGATTTGGTTTTGAATTTTGCAGTTCATGAAGTATTAGGAGTATATTCTCTCTTTTTGGTTCATATTTAGATAGTACCTCTTCTATATTCATTCCACGCCTCCTAACTTAGGAATTTGCTTTTTAGTCTATATTAATAGATTAAAGCCTTATAGTCAAGTTTTTGTAGGGTATAACAAAAATTAAGGCCCTGGAATCTTTCCAGGGCCTATTCTTTTCCAGGTTAGGTTTACCTTAAGACAGTTACATTTGCTGCTTGCGGTCCTTTTTCTCCCTGGACAACGTCAAACTCGACTTTCTGGCCTTCCTCTAAGGTTCGATAACCTTGGCCCTTGATGGCTGAGTAATGAACGAACACATCTCCACCATCATCTCGGGTAATGAATCCATACCCTTTTTGAGCGTTGAACCACTTAACTTTACCTGTTACCATTACAAATACCTCCTAAAAATTTAAAACTGGACTCCTCGTCCAAAACCCATTATACATCCTATATACATATCTGTCAATAGAACTAAACTTTTCTGGTATAATATAGGTATTATTGTAAATATAGGCTACAAAAGGAGGCTTTTTATATGAAGGCGGTTTATTTAGAGTCGCCGAAGAATGTTTTTATAAAGGAAATCGAAGAACCTTTATGTCCTAAAGGATATGCAAAGATAAGGGTGAAGGTTGTAGGGATATGTGGTTCTGATGTCTCTGCTTATAAAGGGACTTCTCCTATGTGCACATATCCTAGGATAATAGGACACGAAATAGTCGGGGAGGTTGTAGAGGTAAATGGAGAAGATACAAAACTTAAACTAGGTGATAGGGTAATTCTTGAACCATACGTATATTGTAGAAGATGTTATCCCTGTCTAAACGGTAGAACAAACTCTTGTGAAAACCTAAAGGTTTTGGGTGTTCATATAGACGGAGGAATGACTGAGTATATCTCCCACCCTGTACATCTTATTCATAAACTTCCAGATTTGATCTCTTTTGAAGAGGCGGTTATCGCTGAACCTCTCTCTATAGCCTTGCATTCTATCCATAGATTAAAGCTTAAGCCAGGAGAGCATATAGTGATATTTGGTGCAGGTCAGATTGGAAACCTTACTGCTCAGGCATCCTTAGCTATCAATGCTATACCTATACTTATAGATATATTAGATGAGAGACTGGAGGTAGCAAGTAATCTCGGGATAAAATATCTCTTAAACCCTAATAAGGAAGACATAGTAGAGAGGATAAAAGAGATTACTAATAATAGAATGGCTGAATGTGTAGCAGAGGCTACTGGTTCTTCCTTTGGAATAAGGACCTCTTTAGATATAGTTGCATATACAGGAAGAATTGCCTTTGTAGGATGGTCTAATCAGGAGGTCTCTTTACCAACAGCATTGATTACTAGAAAAGAGCTGGATATATATGGGTCTAGGAATAGTGTTGGAGAATTTCCTCTTGCTCTAGAGATGATAGAGAAGGGTGAAGTTAATGTAAAGGCTCTTATAAGTGAGATTATTTCTTTAGAGGAA
>JACIXS010000273.1 GCA_014360335.1 bacterium
AGAACTACTGAGATTGCTAAGATGGGATACATCAGGTAAAGGATATAAAGAGTTAGAAAATTCAATCAATAGGCTTGTTGGAGTTACTATAGTAGCAGTAAACTCGTTCTGGGATAATGGAACAAAAGATTATCTAAAATCCACTGCTTTTCATATATTAGAATCTGCTGACTTTAAAAAAGAAGGGTATAGAACTAGTCTAACAGTAAAAGCTAGTGATAGATTTTGGGAAAGTATAAAGAATAATTATATTAAGACATTAGATCTAGAGTTTTATCTCAGTTTGGAGACACCACTGGCAAAAGCCCTTTACTCTTATCTAGATAAGAAGGCTTATCAGAACGACAGGTTCAAAATAGAAGTCATGAAGTTAGCCTCGCATCTTGGCTTATCCTCAAATCAGGCATACAAAAATATCAAATTTGCTATAAAAGAGACTTCTAATCTCTTAATTGTCAAAGGATTCCTCGATAGTTATCATTTTGAAAAAGAAGGCGATACTGAATATATTATCTTTAGCTTTAACCATGAGTATCTTGACCGAGAAATATTAGAAAAGGTAAAAGAAAGAGAAGAAAGAATAAACTATATAGCTGAAATTATGAAAAGAGAACTTGGTGGAGAAAACATAGAGACTTATCTTAGGATAGCTAGGTATTATCCTGAAGAGTTCATCTTTCGTGCCCTAGGTGAAGTAAGGGAGAAAATAGTAAACTCCAATCTAAATATATCAAA
>JACIXS010000274.1 GCA_014360335.1 bacterium
TCTTCTATAGTAAATAACTCCATTGACAGTATTATTGAAGCTAGTAAAGGCAAGAAGTTATTCTTTTTCGGTGTTACAATCTCTGCATTAGCTTATGAATTTGGTTTTAACAGACTCTGTTTTGAAGCTACCTAATTACAAAATTCAAAGTCTTGGAGGAAAGACTATGCAGAACTTTATAATAGGGATAATAATACTAGCTTTAACAGTAGGCTTATACATTATCTATCTCCGTAAGGATAAAACCAAACTCAAGAAAGCCGTCCAAAGGGGAGTTAAAAATCTTATTCAAAATTCGATAAGAATCTTTGCTATTTTTGTAATTATAGGAATCTTACAGAACTTTCTATCTAAAGAATCAGTAGGAAACTTTCTCTTAAAATTCTCTGGAATAAAAGGGATATTTACTGGGACTATTGTCGGAGCCATAATGATGGGACCAGTTGCCACTGGATATCCTATCAGCAAGTATCTTTTAGAAAATATGGCACCAATCTCTTTAGTTACCTCTTTTCTTGCCTCCTGGGTTATGATAGGATTTATTTCCATCTCTCTTGAGGTTAAGAATTTTGGTAAGAGGTTTACTGTAGTGAGGAATCTCTTTGCCTTCATCTCGGTTATTATCATAGCCCTTATTATGGAGGTTCTCCTATGAAAACCATACTAGAAGACTATATTATAGAACTTGTCATCTGCGCTGTTGCTATCATCTTAATGATTCTCAATCCTCATAAGGTTGTCTTAGGGTTAACTTATGCAGTTAATATGTATGTGAGCTTATTCTTAGTAATCCTATCTGTAGCATTTATTTCAGGTTTTATTTCAGAGACAGTCCCTCCAAATACCATTGCCAAGATTATTGGTAAAAAGAGCGGATGGAAAGGTGTATTAATAGGGGCAGTCTTTGGGACATTTATGGTTGGTCCTTCCTATGTCTTTTATACACTCTTTAGGAATCTTATAGATAAAGGGGCAGGTATAAATGTTATTGCAACCACTATTGGGGCTTGGGCTATAAAGGTTCAGTGGATTCCATTTGCTATCTCTATACTTGGATGGAAGTTTGTCGTCATATTCAATTCGCTTATCTTCATCTATGCGATTATATCAGGATACGTAGTAGATTTCTTTGTAAAAAGAAAAGAGTCAAGAAAAGATTGACAATAGTTATATTAGAAAATAGCATTATATAGGAGGATGAGATATATGAAGAATTTAGAAGACTCTAAAAGAGTTTGGAGAAGTTCTTGCACCAGTCAAATTCTTGAAAGAAAAGAATGAAGATTTATGCGGTGCTTTCCTTGAACTCCACAAGATAGCTCTAAATGATGGTTTAATTCCAAAGAAGGTAAAATTTCTAATCCATGCAGCAATTACAGCCTCCCAGCATGATTTAGAATCAACTATTATGCATATAACAGGCGCAATAAGATCTGGAGCAAGTGAGAAGGAGTTATTGGAGACTGCAATAACTATTATTCCTGTTGCGGGTATGCTCTCTTTTGGGGTATTCCTTTCAGCATGGAACAAGGCACGAGAAAAGGTTATTAGCTAAAAGGAGGACAAAAATGGATGCCGGCAATATTTATCTCTTAATTGCCTTTCTCTTTCTATTAATATCGGCATTAAAAGATAGAGAAAAAACCAAAAGAGCATTAAAAGTGACTGGGAAGATAGCATTAACTGTTCTTCCAGTGCTATTTTTTATCTTCATCTTGATGGGGATAATATCAGTCCTTGTTCCTAAAGAAACTATTGCACAGTGGTTAGGGTCAGGAAGTGGTATAAAAGGGATTCTTATAGGCGAGTTAGTTGGATGTTTTGCTCTGATACAACCTGCAGCAGTCTTTCCTTTTGCAGGGATACTCCATAATAAAGGTGCAGGCTATAGTGTTTTGTTTGCCTTTGCTATGACAGCTATCCTTATAGGCATAGTTACCCTGCCTGCAGAGTTAAAATTTTTAGGAAAGAAGTTTACTATTGTAAGAAATGTCTTAACCTTTATATTTGTCTTCCTTTTAAGTTTTGTTTTCTCTTACATCAGATAGGAGGAATAAAGTATGAAAAGCTTAATAAAAGAAGCTCTAATATATATCTTGCTTGGACTAGTAATATGGGGGATTGTAAGTATTGTCCTCCCAGGAAAAGGTCTCTTTTGCGCAAAGGAGGCGGAACAGTTAGATATTATTTTAGCTTGTGATGGAGCAGCTAGCGTTGGACAGATTGGACATCAAGTAGCTGTAGAATTAACAAATTCTAAAGAAGAAGCTCGAATGTGCTGTATTACTGCAGTAGCTGCAGAATCAAAGGCACACATAGATATCGCCCGAAGGGCTAGGAAGCTTATTGTTATCAACGGCTGTGCCAACCGCTGTGCTAGTAAGGTATTAGAAAGATTGAACATACCTTATGATTATGAAATAACAATCTCTAAAGAAGGGGTAGAAAAAGCTCCTACTCTCGACTTTAATATGGAAGATGTGCATCGTATTGCCGAAAAGATTGCTAAAGAAGCCTTAGGGAGATAGCAAAAGCTTGGATTTATAATGTAGTAGTTTGACTATCCAGATAAGGATGTTGTATAATCTATTCCTAGATAAGAGCCACGAAGGCTTAGATTAACCAAGAATATAATAAAACTAAGATATTAAGGGCCACGAAGGTTAGCTACATGAAGTAGCTACTTTTGTGGCCCTTAACTTTTAAGGAGGTGCTTAGAGTTGAAGAAGTTTTTAGTGGCTCTGATCTGTAGTTTTATCCTATTGATACAGGGTATAGCTTTTGGGGAAACGGTCTATACGATAGGAGATACAACAGGTGATTGGGGGATGCCAACTCCGTATCTCCATTACAGTAGAGGTCCGGGGTATGCAAGGATGAGTCTGGTATTTGACTCTCTTATTTGGAAGAATAAAGAAGGTCTTGTTGGGCTTCTTGCTAAGGACTGGTCATATGACAGAAAGAGTAATGCCTATGTGTTTACCCTTAGAGATAATATAAAATGGCATGATGGAGCTTCGTTTACTCCAGATGATGTAGTATTTACCTTTGAATACTACAAAAAATACCCCTATCAGTTTGCCGATACTGGCTCTATAGTAAAGAGGGTAGAGAAACTAGGAGAGAATAAGGTCAAAATTTATCTCAGCTATCCTTATGCTCCATTTCTAACTAACATAGCTGGTACTGTACCAATCATTCCTAGACATATCTATAAAGACATACAGAACCCAATAGAATTTACAGATATTAAGTGTGCTATAGGAACAGGACCATTTAAACTAAAGACTTATGATAAAGCCAGCGGATTGTACATATTTGAGGCAAATAAGGATTACTATCTAGGACCTGTAAAGGTTGACCAGTTAAAGATTGTAAAGGTAAATAATCAAATTATACCCAGCCTACTTATGAATGGACAGTTAGATGCAGTAGGGATAACACCAGAGATGGTTGGAATTCTTAAGGATAAAGGATTTAATATTATAAAGTCTACATATGACTGGAATGCTAAACTCGTCTTTAATCATAAAAGATACCCATTCTCAGATAGGAATTTCAGAAAAGCCATAGCTTATGCTATAGATAGAGAAAGGATAGTAAAGATAGCTTTAAGGGGTAATGGAATGGTGGGTAGCCCTGGCATACTATCCCCTGATAACTCTTACTATACGAAAGAGATAGAACAGTATTGTCAAGATGTAGAAAAGGCAAAGGAACTGTTATCAAATATAAACTATCAAAAGGAGATAACTATCATATATGCTCAGAACTTTGACCAATGTGCACAACTCATAAAAGAAAACCTAAGTAAAATAGGCTTAAAGGTAGTATTAAAGGCTATGGAACAAAAGACAGTAGATGCATTGATAAACAACTGGAAGTTTGATATAGCCATCTCAGGACATGGAGGACTCGGAGGAGACCCTGACGTACTTTATAGAGTTATACTGGGAAGTGGATTCAATTCTGCCAGATATTACTCCAACAAAAGATTAATAGAACTACTCACCAAGCAAAGGTTCACTCTAGATGAAAATCTACGTAAGAAACTCATAGCCGAGATACAGAGGATATATGCTGATGAGATACCTACATTAACGCTATACTATCCTGACTCATACTGGTGTTTTAATAACAGAATAGAACTATTCTATGTAAAAGGAGGACTTGGTAGCGGGGTACCAATCCCTTTAAACAAGCTAGCATTTGTTGACATAAAGAGATGAAAAGACTCTCTGACTACTTAATAACAGTCTTGATAATTCTATTATTAAGCTTTAGTCTCCCAAGATTATTACCTGGAGACCCTGTAAGTGCCATATTTGGGGAAGAGGCTATAGCTAATATGAGTGAAGAGATGATAGCTCAGATTAAAGAGAGAATGGGATTAGATAAACCATTATGGATACAATTCCTTATGTTCCTAAAAAACATCTTTAGAGGAGATTTGGGTTATTCGTACTACTACAGAGAATATACAGTAAACATCATCAAAAAGAGTTTCCCCTGGACTCTGGCACTTATAGGAGTCTCTCTTTCAATTTCCTCTTTTTTAGGATTCTTATTAGGGCTAAATGCTAGTTATACTGCAGGAAGTCGTTATGATAAGATATCGTTTATCTCTATGATAGCGATAGGTAGTCTCCCTGAATTCCTAGTAGGAATTATATTTCTAATAATATTTGCCATTAATCTAAGAATTCTCCCTGCATCCTTTTCCCTTTCTCCATCAAAGTTTAAAGCATTCTTATTACCCTGTATCTCTCTTATATTTGTTGATTTTCCTAACAGCTATATAACAACAAGAAACCTTGCGATATCGATAGTAAAAGAGAGATTTATAGAAACCGCAAAGGCTAAACTGAAAAGTGAAAGTAGAGTAAAGTATGTCCATATAGGAAGAAATATCATATACCCAGTTATTACAAGATTTCTTTTAAGATTATCCCATTTACTCTTTGGAGCTATCTTCATAGAAGTGATCTTCTCCTATCCTGGTATAGGGACAACGCTATACACTTCAATAGTCCATAGAGACTATGCATTCGTCCAGGTATTTATACTGCTTGTATCCTTTATTATAGTGACTATAAATATGTTAACTGAGTTTATATTCATA
>JACIXS010000275.1 GCA_014360335.1 bacterium
TCTTCTATAGTAAATAACTCCATTGACAGTATTATTGAAGCTAGTAAAGGCAAGAAGTTATTCTTTTTCGGTGTTACAATCTCTGCATTAGCTTATGAATTTGGTTTTAACAGACTCTGTTTTGAAGCTACCTAATTACAAAAATTCAAAGTCTTGGAGGAAAGACTGTGCAGAACTTTATAACAGGGATAATAATACTAGCTTTAACGGTAGGCTTATACATTATCTATCTCCGTAGGGATAAAACCAAACTCAAGAAAGTCGTCCAAAAGGGAGTTAAGAATCTTATTCAAAATTCAATAAGAATCTTTGCTATTTTTGTAATTATAGGGATCTTACAGAACTTCCTCTCTAAAGAGTCAGTAGGGAATTTTCTTATAAGGGTTTCTGGTCTTAAGGGAATTTTTACTGGAATATTAACCGGCGCAATAATGACGGGACCGGTAGCTACCAGCTATCCTATAGGAAGTTACCTATTAGAACATGGAGGAACTATCGCTCTTGTTACCTCTTTCTTAGCCTCTTGGGTTATGATAGGATTTATTTCCGTCTCTCTTGAGATTAAGAATTTTGGTAATAGGTTTACTGTAGTGAGGAATCTCTTTGCCTTCATCTCGGTTATTATCATAGCCCTTATTATGGAGGTTCTCCTA
>JACIXS010000276.1 GCA_014360335.1 bacterium
CTTAACCAGAGATTAATCATTGATAAATATAATTAACCTTTAGTTAATCATGAGTAAGAAATGGTAAAAAGATAGGTGATTACCCAGTATTAATCTCTGATTATCCATATTAACCTTTGATTGATCTGTGAGTAAATTTTTGGTAAGATAAACTTATGGGGATGTTAAATATAGAGACCTGTACAAAGAAATACGGGGTATCAAGCAATACACTTAGGAGATGGATAAAGAGAAACTTGATAAAAGCAACTTTAGAAAATAATCAATGGCTAGTTGACGAGGATAGCTTGGTATCGTACCTACAGACCAAAGGGATAGAGGTTAATCCTGCTTTAACTTCAGTAGAATTTCAAACAAAGATCGCTATCTTAGAAAAGGAGAATGAATTCTTAAAGGAACAGATAAACCTCCTTAATCAGACTATCCAGTCTCTAAAAGAAGAAAGAGAGTTTCTCAGGGGTCAGGTTCAGCAGCTCACCAATACCATTAATATACTAACCACAAGGCAACTGCCTGAGCCTAAGGGAGTTATAGATAGAATCAAGGGCTGGTTTAGGAAAGAGTAAGAGAATTACAAATACTCTTTGAATATCTCTCTAAAAATTTCTTCTTTTACTCTGAAACCTATATTCTGCAGTTTTATATATAACTGAGAGGCTGAAAGAGATAGCCTGTTTAGTTCATATAATCTTCTAACAATACCAAGCGTTCCCTTAACCTTCAATCCAAAACGAATAGCCGTTTTTCTTGCGGTATGGTCATCGAGTATAACATAAGTATATAAATCTCCCTTCTCTAAAGCTAGGGTTATAACAGAAGATTCCCCCTTCCCTAAAATTCTATTTAAGGCTATAAATAAACCCTTGTTATCAATCTCTAATAAATTGAGTCTGCCATTACGTATCAATCTAGTAATAATATCGCCAACGTTATCCTTGCGGGCTGAAATCTCCTCTAGAACCTCTCCTGTAATAAGAGAAGATTCAAACAGTAAAAGCGTCTCTTCTAATAGCTCTAGTTTAGTCAGAAATATTAATGGCGATGTATTAAAAATAGCTCTTATTCCCAAGGCCTCTCTATCCCTATATCGGAATATTCAAGGTAGGAATATTCCACCCCAAAAGCATCTAAAAACTTCAAAAAAGTATCTTCATCCATACCCATTACTTCTGATGCTTTTGCTAGACTTATCAATCTTAAAGACAACGCCCCTAAAACTATGAGAAATTTCTCTTTTTCTTCCTCACTCTTGAAAGTAGGAACAGTATCTATTATCTCTTTTAGACTCATAGATTTCACCTCATATTAATTATAACAGAAAGTCATAGAAAATATGCGAAATTCTTAACTATTTCCCCGATAGTATTCCGTTTATCCGCTTAATCCTATAAGATGATAAAGTCCTCCGAATAATTCTGTGGATAACTCAAAAATTGTTCGGAAAATTTGGGCGGTATAAAAGAGTATGAATTTAAGCTTTTCTATTTATTGATGAGGCTTTGCTGAGTTATCCACAGGCTAAGACTTCAAAAAGAATTGTTTTCCACAGATAGTGTAAACTTGGGAACCTGTACATAGCCTGAGCCCAGTATTAATGAGCTTTTTCGGGTCTGCCAAGAAACTAGTGTAAATTCTCCGGTATCTTATATCTATAGGTATCCTCCTAGTCTGTCTTCAAAGTAAATAGTCAACTCTGCTACTATTAGGTGCCAATCTCTTATCCTGCCTGTCCATTTCTTGGTAACATCCATCACCGCTAAGTATACCCCCTTGAATAATGCCTCATCATTAGGAAATACTACTCTGCTCCTATTAAGCTTCCTTATCTGACTATTTAGGTTTTCTATAGGATTAGTTGTATATATCAGCCTCCTTATCTCTGGTGGATATTTGAAATAAGTAGCTAGACTCAGATCTGTCAATAATAGTAACCCTATTATTACCACATATTTCTCTTGACTTAACAACAGTATTACCACTATACTACAACTATGAGTAATACAAATGGTAACCCAGAAGAATTATTGAGTATACAGGATTGTGTTAGACTTTATAAGCTTTCTACCAATACACTTAGAAAATGGATAAAGAAAAATATCCTTCCTGCCAAGTTTAATAACAACCAATATTTTATTAGGAAAGAAGACATTGAAACCCTACTGCTACAAAAAGGGTTACTACATGGTAATACAGAGATTACCACGGATACTACAACTGAGGTAATCCATACTACCACGGAGACTACCACAGGGTTACCACAGGATACCATTATCATTGAACTAAGAAAAGAGAATGAATTTTTAAAAGAAAAGATTAGAATCCTAGAGCAGGATAAACAATTTCTTCAGGCACAGGTCCAACAGTTAACAAATACACTAAGCCTATTAACCACAAGGCAACTGCCTGAGCCTAAGGGAGTTATAGATAGAATAAAAGGCTGGTTTAGGAAAGAGTAAACTATAATTTGTTTGGAAGGATAGGATGGAAATTTCTGACAGAATTACTATAGATGAGAATGTCCGTTTTGGCAAGCCAGTAATAAAAGGTACTAAGGTCCCAGTGGATTTAATTATAGGCAAATTAGCCAGCGGGATGAGTTATGAAGAGGTTACAAGCGAATATGAAATTACAAAAGAGGACCTATTAGCTGTGCTAAAATATCCTGATAGTAACCTTATTTCGATATTTTAGAGAGCAGTTATTAAGAAAACGTCCCTACATAAAAGAAGAATGGTGTGAAATGGCAATAAAGAATCCTGCTTATTGCGAAGTACAACCAGACGGACGTATCCGTCATTGGATCTATATAGAGGAGCTAGGGAAATATTTAAGAGTTGTAACACTAGAAGATGGTATTACAGTACATAATGCTTTTCCAGACCGAGATTTTAAAGGGGTGAAATAATGAAATTTCATTATTATCCAGAGACAGACTCACTATATATTGAGTTCTTAGAGGATAAGACTAGTGTAGATTCAAAGGAAATAGCACCAAACATAGTTTTAGACTTTGATAAGGATGGGAATCTCATTGGTATAGATATAGATAACGCAAGTAGGCTTATAGATCTCTCTAGAGTAGAGATCAATTCTTTACCTATAGAAAATCTATTGCTGAGTAAATCCTAGTCCTTCCTTGATAGCGTTCCGTTTAATTGCTTTTATCATTTTAATCTGCTATAGTATTACTAAGTATTACTATAGCAGATATAGGGGTGAAATAATGGGAAGAACAACAAGCATCATCAGTATATCCATCCCACCTAGTATAGAAGAAAAGATAGAAGAGATTATTAAAAAAGAAGGAATGACAAGAAGTGAACTGATAAGAGAAGCATTAAGGAGGTACATAGAAGAGAAGGAACTAGAAGAGCTAGTGAGATATGGCAGGAAAAAGGCTTTAGAGAGAGGAATAACCGAAGATCAAATAGAGGACATCGTTGATAGTTACAGAAAATAAGATAAAAATAGTTGTAGATACTAATGTCTTTATATCTGCCTTTGTATTTGGCGGAAAGCCTTTAGAAATTATACAGTTATTCTTAAAAGATAAAGTAGAACTTTATATATCTCCATTTATCATCAATGAACTTGCTAGAATCCTTGAAGAAAAATTTAGCTGGGAAGAAGACAAAATAAAGAAAATCTTAGAGATATTAGAGCTAAAGGCTATTAAAGTTTATCCAAAAACTAAAGTGTCACTTATAAAAGAAAAGAAAGATGATAATTGCATCCTAGAATGTGCATTAGAAGGCAAAGTAGACTATATTATCAGCGGAGATAGAAAGCATATCTTACCTCTAAAAGAATTTAAAGGAATAAAGATTGTTTCAGTTGGTGAATTCTTAGAAATATACGACATTCACTATTAGTCCTTCCTTGATAGCGTTCCGTTTATCCGTGCTATAGTCATTGATAGGTCTTTTATGGCAGATTCTAGGCTCTCTATCTTTGATTCTATCCTTACAAGGAGATAGACTGATACAACTATAGGAAATCCCCAGTTCGCTATTGCCTTGAAGAGTTCTTCTATAAGATCCACCTCCTATCTGGTCCTAGGTCTAGATGTATGAAGTTTTTAATCCTATAGACTCCTATTCCTCTAAATCCTACCGCCCTTGCTAGAGTTTCAAGCTCATCTAAGCCATAGTCCTTGACTACTATATCAACCGCTAAGCCCTTAGTATGGTAACTATTATCGTTTCCTCCTACCTCTTTATTATGCTTTGGACATCTATAGCCACTTGTTATTATGATTGGTCGCTTGATTCTGTCTCTTAAGATTTGTAGCCTTTGGACAAGTTCACTATCAATCTTAACAGCCCCACAGCACTTACAGGAAAATTCTCTTAGGTTAAAATTCTCAGTGAGCTTAAAGTCATTAATCATCCTTCTTGAAGACGAAACTATTGCACCTCCCACTAAATAGTAATATAATATTCTTAGTAAGGAATGTAAAGAAAGTAAAGGAGTGTTAATATGGAGATAGCAAAGGTTTCTTCAAAGGGTCAAATAACTATTCCTGCAGAGATTAGAAAAAAGCTAAACCTCAAGGAAGGGGATAAGGTTTTGTTTGTAGAGGAAGAAGGTAAGATTATCCTTTTTAATGCTGGGTACGTAGCTATAAAAGAAGCTCAAGAGGCAATGAAACAAGAAGGAGAAAAATCGGGTCTTAAAAGTGAAAATGACGTGGTAGAACTTACAAAGAAGGTAAGAAAAGAGCTATGGACTGAGAAGTATGAAGGTAATGCCTGATACAAATGTAATAATTTCTGCCATTTTATTCCCTGACTCTATCCCAGCTAAAGTTTTAGAAGATATTGTTTATAATCATACACCAGTTTTATGCTCACATATTATAGAAGAATTACACAACATCTTTGAAAGAAAATTCAGAGATAAAGTATATGTGCTAGAAAATTTTCTATTAAAATTTCCCTATGAACTAATATACACTCCGATACTTATAGATCCAACAAAGTATCCTTATATCTCTGATATAGAAGATCTCCCTATACTGGTATCTGCTATCTTAGGAGATGTAGATATAATAGTTACAGGGGATAAAGAATTTACTAAAGTAGAAATAGAAAAACCAGAAATCCTTACACCGAGAGAATTCTTAGAAAGATATTCTTCTAAGTCTTAAAATTACTTCTACCCACCACCGAATGCTATCTTTAATAAATCCGTTATGTCTATTCCCAGTTCTTTCATTACCTTCCAGTGGTAGAGTTCAAGCTTTGCTATGTAGTCTTTTGACTTATCACCGTATAGATAAATCTCTATACGGTCACTGTGGATAAAGTTTTCTAGCTTCATAATCCCTCCTGACTTTAATTAAACTTGTAATTCTGTAAAAATAATCTTATAATTTTTCAATGTAAGGAATAAAGGAAAGAAGGTGATAAAGTGGAGAAGGTCAAGACATCGACCACTATTACATCCAAATTTCAAATTACCATTCCCAAAAAGATAAGAGAGATCCTAGATGTAAAGGAAGGAGACAAGTTAATATTTACTGTAAATGATAATGGTGATGTAGTTATAAAGAAGGCTGTATTAGTAGCGTTTGACGAGCTATCGGAACTAATATCTAAAGAAACTAAGAAAAGAGGTTATACAAAAAAGGAGCTAGAAAAAGCTACCAAAGAGGCTAAGAAAACCGCTTGGAAAGCCTTCTATGATAGATAGGATATTCGTTGATGCCAATATTCTTATCTCAGCCTTTGCATATCCAAAAGGTGTATGCAGTAAGGCATTAAGAAAAACCCTAGAAAAAGAGATAAAGATAGTAACATCAGATTATGTTATCTTTGAAGTAGAAAATGTATTGTCAAGGAAGTTCCAAAAACTAGCTATAGAAAAATTTAGGAAATTCCTAGAGTTGGCTGGAATAAATATCTTAAAATCTCCTCCTTTTGAGGAAGTTCTAAAATATGACGAATATGTTACAGATAAAGAAGATACCCCAATCTTAGCCTTCTAATAAATAATATTCCATTACTTAGTGGTGACAAAGTATTTCATACTGAAAAAATAAAAGCATTAATTAAGGTCTTTTCTTGTTCCGAATTTCTTGCTCTATTAGAAGGATAAATCTGGGGGCTTGCGCCCCCATTCGCTAGGCTGGAGTGTAGAGGTCGTAATCTTCAGAGTTTACTAAGTGAGCATCCGCAATTGCAACCAGGTCTCCGCCACTTGACTTGACTATGTTCTTCTGGACTACCATATTCATAAAAGCTTCTATCTGCTCTGGAGTTACATTATTTACTGGATTATTTATGGTAATTGAGTAGATTCTTCCAGCCTGATTACGCCAGGATAATCTTAAGGTCTGCCTCTTTTCCAATCAGTTCACCTCCTTTTTTTGATTTATCTAGTTAAGTTTATGCTCCTACTAAGCTAGTCTCGTCTATTCTAGATACTGAGTCTATGCTATACTCTTGTAAATCTGCTAGACCAGCTGCGAAATCCCACAGGTCCTGGTTTGTTGCTGTAGTCTTAAATGGTCCATAGGTTCTGGTAACTTTTTCAGGTGGATTTATGGGATTTCCGTCTAAATCATGGTCTACTAAGAAGGTTATTCTTAGCTGGGTTTGTATTGGGGTAGCTGTTACTGGCAAATAGAATCACCTCCTTT
>JACIXS010000277.1 GCA_014360335.1 bacterium
AACAGCGATGCTAGGGACACAGCTTTGATAATCTTCATGGCGATATTCTTTAGCATCTGGATCTTTAGAGCATACTACGCTAGGAGGATGTGAGCATGAAGAACCGTCTCCGCGAGCTCAGGGAAGAGAGAGGACTAACGCAAGAGGAGCTTGCCAAAGCCCTTGGCGTCACGAGGCAGACTATAATAGCGATAGAGAAAGGCAAATACGACCCATCTCTAAGGTTAGCCTTTAAGATAGCAAGGTTTTTTAACACGAAGATTGAGGATATATTCATATACGAAGAAGAGTAATCTTGTAGGAGGGTGAGAAGTTGCCCGCTGTAAAAGTTGAAAACCTTGAGAAAGACTACGGAAAAGTCAAGGCTCTCAAAGGAATAAGCTTTGAGATTAAGGAGGGAGAAATCTTCGGCTTAATTGGTCCTAACGGCGCTGGGAAGAGCACGACGCTCAAGATCCTAGCAACTTTGCTGACTCCAACGGGAGGAAGAGCTGAAGTCTTTGGTCATGACGTGGTTAAAGAGGGGGATGAGGTAAGAAAGCTCATAAGCTACCTTCCAGAGGAAGCCGGGGCTTATAAGAACCTCAAGGGGATTGAGTACCTCCAGTTCATGGCAAAGCTTTATGCTAAAACGGGGAAGAGCTATGAAGAGATGCTTAAGCTTGGTATAAAGCTTAGTGGCCTCGGAGATAGGCTGAACGACAAAATATCCTCCTACTCAAAGGGTATGACGAGAAAGCTTTTGCTTGCGAGAGCTTTGATGGTTGAGCCCAAGCTTGCTATTCTGGATGAGCCGGCAAGCGGACTGGACATAATAAACGCGTATTCC
>JACIXS010000028.1 GCA_014360335.1 bacterium
TTTTTCCTGCCTTTTCAATACAATACCTAACTTCTCTCATTACATCTTCAGGTGTTCCCTTAAGGAGTGTAAGTGTGTTTACTCCTCCCTTTAGACAGACCCTGTCCCCTACTCTTCTTTTTACTTCTCCTATATCCACTCCACCTAGGGGATCTAAGGGTTCTATTCCATCTACTCCTGTTTCAACCATGTACTCTAAGATAGGCATGCAGTTGCCGCATATATGAAGATATACAGGTACTCCTCTTTTATGAAAGGCTTCTGTAGCCTTTTTATGGTACGGGAAACAGAATTCTCTATACTGTTGCGGAGATATGACCGTAGAAGAAGCCCAGGCGTCTCCTATATAAATAGCATCCACTCCTGCTTCTATTAAGGCATATCCTACTTGAATCGAAATCTCAGTCCCTAACTCCATAATACTATGAGATAGTTTAGGATTATCTATTAAGTCTATTAAAGCCTGCTGAGGTCCTCTCATAGAAACTAAAAAGTTCATAGATTGGTTGGCTGCTGTACCAGCTATAAAGGCATCTTCTCCTACCTCTTCTAATACCTTCTTTACTGGTTCTATCTGTCCGTCTCTTATATATTCTTTCCAAGTTTTTATCTTTATCTTTTCTATATCTCTTTCTTCTTTAATTAAAATTTCATTTTCTATAGATATTGGCATATCT
>JACIXS010000278.1 GCA_014360335.1 bacterium
CAAAGGTGTAAGGTCAATAATAGAATCACTGGAAACAAAAAACTTTTACAGATTAAAGATAGGCATAGGTAGAGATCCAACAATGGCACCGGAAGAATATGTGCTCTCTAGCTTCAGAAAAGATGAAGAGGTGCTTCTCATGGATGTTCTCGATTCAGCATCAGAGGCCTTGTATATGTTCATTCACGAAGGAAAAGAAAAGGCTATGAGCATTTACAACAGGAGATAGTCTGGGCGTTTAAGACTATGTAATATATATAATAAGCTCTCTCATATTTAGTTACCCCTTATGAGTTTCAGCTCTTTTTTCTTTAGTTCATAATGTCAAGAAAAAATAAAGTCTTTGGATTAATATTTCGTAAATGGGAAGAGCTTGGGGGTTAAATGCCTTTTAAAACCTAACGCGCCTTGCCTTCCACATAAATTCCTCTGGATAAAGGCTGTCTGGCTCTTTTATATAAGCCTTACCCTCTATAGTATCTCCTCTTATAACCCCTTCAAAGGATAGAATAGTCACCTTGCCTTTATAGGCATAGGAGCCATACAGATTTATCTCATTTCCATA
This sequence comes from bacterium, assembly GCA_014360335.1. Lineage (GTDB taxonomy): Bacteria > DUMJ01 > DUMJ01 > DUMJ01 > DUMJ01 > DUMJ01. The sequence goes on from JACIXS010000278.1 coordinate 566, forward strand.
CAGGTTAGCATGGGAAAACTCATATGTTTTTTTGTCATCAGAAAGGACTGCCTTTATCTTCTGATATCTCTGTTCTATTTTTAGATTATAATTCTTTGATGTATATCTTCCCTTTGCAGTAACCAGCCAGTCTCCATTAACACAGTCAGGGACAAACCACATATAAAGTGTTTTGTCAT
>JACIXS010000279.1 GCA_014360335.1 bacterium
CTGGACTATGATATTAAGTTTATCAGTAGAACCAACAGTTTTCATCTCATCTAAGTCTCCTATTGCAGCACCTTCTAGATTATTATCTCCATTTATATACACCATAAATGTCCACTTTATATCGTTATTAACATTAACTGTTATAGCCATAGATTCTGCGGTCTTTCCTCCAGAAGCATAGGCTTTAGCTTTTATAGCGTAGGTACCATTGGCAAAAGTGGTAGTATCCCATTCGGTAGAATAAGACGGAGGATAGGCAGTAAGAATAGATGGAACAGGACCGCCAGTTATCGTGAACTCTACCCTTGTTACACTTGAAGCCAAAGAACCAACCACACTAGCCTTTAGTTCAACCATATCACTTACTGTTGCGCCATTAGAAGGACTTGTAATTACAACTAACAGCTCGATACAATTTTGACAACTTCCTCCTACCTGCCCCATAATAAAAATAACCAGTATCAGAGCAAAAATCTTCCAAACTGAAGCTTTCATCTTTCCACCTCCAATATGATTTTTAAAACAAAAGCTTAAAAACAGGAACCTCTTTAAATAGCAAACTGATCAGTTAGACTTCTCTCAGATCACTAGAGATGATATCTTGGAAAAGAAATTACTTGAAAAGCTATTTAAATAGATCAACCAACTTAAAATAAGTCTTTAATTATAATATACCTCTCACCTCCTCGTATAATTCTTTGCTTATATTATACTACTAAACTATATAATGTCAAATAACTAATCTTTATTAGATAATAGACTATTTTACAATCATTCTGCTTCCAACCTGTCTAAATGCACCACGACTTTCCTTCTCATCAAGCATAAGATGAGAGTCAAGGTCACAGAAATCAAAACATCCTATCCCACAGGCAAAATGAACACTCTGATTAATGCCTATACTAGATTCACTTACGCATCCTATCATTAATCTTATGTTAGCTGATTTAGCCAATTCCACTATAGCCATGGCATCTGATATACCACTCTTCATAATCTTTATATTAAACATATCAACCGCTTCTTCTTTAATTAATCTTATGGCATCGTATCTTGTCTTTACTGACTCATCCGCACAGACAGGAAATGGTGAGTTGAATCTAACATACTTGAATCCCTCTATATTGCATCTATTAACTGGCTGTTCAAAAACCGATATATCTACTCCATTAGAATAGAGTTTCTTTACAAAATAAACAGCTTCTTTAGGTGTATAGTTTTCATTGACATCAACTATATATCTACAGCCTTTAGTATTTTTGTAAATCTCGCAAACTGCTTCTAAATCTTCTTCTAAATTCTCTCCCACCTTTATCTTTATCACCCTAAAACCTTCCCTATATATTTCAAGTGCCTCATTAATCCTTTCTTCCATAGGTCGAACAGAAACGGTCCTATCAGTTTCTATCTCGTTTCTAGCTCCTCCAAAGAATTCCCATACGCCAATTCCATACTCTTTACAAAGGGCATTGA
>JACIXS010000280.1 GCA_014360335.1 bacterium
TACACCATTTATAATACACGAATACTTTGTGGCAACACAGTCTAACCATCCACATCTCCTAGGTCTACCTGTCGTAGTGCCATACTCTCTACCCTTCTCTCTAAGATAGACACCAACCTCATCCTTGAGCTCTGTAGGGAATGGACCAGCCCCCACCCTAGTCATATAAGCCTTTGCAACTCCAAAAGTCTTCTCTAACTGCTTAGGGTTTATCCCTGAGCCAGAGAATATTCCTCCTATGCTACTTGAAGAGGAACTTACATATGGATATGTGCCAAAGTCTACATCTAACAAAAACCCTTGGGCTCCTTCTAATAGGACCTTTTTACCCTGAGAAAGAAAGCTATGCAATAGAGAGACAGTATCTGTAATATAAGGTTTCAGATAACTTAGATACCCTTGATAATCCTTTATAATCTGATCAATCTCTATCCTTCCATCCAAGCAGGGAGACATCTTGACCTTAAGTGACCAAATCCTTCTAAGCTTTTCATCGAAGGAATCAGAGAATAGGTCTATCACCCTCAAACTAGACCTATTGACCTCATCAGTATAACCAGGACCAACACCCTTTTTTGTTGTTCCCAAACTAAAAGCACCCCTAAAAGATTCTTCCAACTCATCAATAATCTTGTGATAAGGGAAAAGTAGAGGAGCCCTATCAGATATATAGAGTTTACCATTAAAGAAACCTCTATTTTTAAGCTCATCAATCTCTTCTAAAAGGACCTCTGGGTCTATAATTACACCATTACCTATAACATTAATCTTATCTTTATGTAGAATACCGGAAGGAATTAGATGAAGCCTAAATGTCTCGTTATTAACCACCAATGTATGTCCTGCGTTGGGACCACCATTATACCTAACAACGCCATCACAGTCTCGAACTAGTAAGTCTACTATCCTACCCTTTCCCTCATCTCCCCAGTGCAATCCTATTACCGCTATAGCTCCCATTCACATCTACTCCTATCCTTCTTGCTATTTCTCTTGCGGAGATAACTCCTGCCATAGATGCCTGAACTAGGCCTCTAGTGACTCCTGCTCCATCACCAATGGCAAAGAGATTTTTTATTTGCGTCTCTAAATGGCTATTGAGCCTTGGTCTTACAGAGTAGAACTTTACCTCTACCCCATATAACAGAGTATACCTAGAATATACCCCTGGAGTAAGCTCATCAATAGCTTTTAACATCTCCAAGATCCCTGTAAGATGTCTATAGGGCAATACAAAGCTTAAATCCCCAGGAGTGGCAGACTGTAAGGTTGGCTTTACTATACCTTTTTTGATCCTATCTTCTGTTGACCTTCTACCAGAGAGAAGGTCTCCTAATCTCTGGACTATAACTCCTCCACCGAGTAAGTTGGCAAGCCTAGCTATATACTTTGCATAGGCTATCGGCTCCTTGAAAGGTTCTGTAAATGTTGTACTTATAAGGATTGCAAAATTTGTATTATCCGTCTTTTTATCTTTATAACTATGTCCATTGACTGTTATAACACCATCACTATATTCAGTAATAACCTCTCCATAGGGATTCATACAGAACGTTCTAACTCTATCATCAAAGGACTTGGAATAAAATTCTAACTTAGGCTCGTATAGAACACTGGTAAGCTCTTCCATTATTACCGCAGGTATTTCAACTCTTACACCTACATCTACAGGATTTCTAACTATATCTAATCCAAGTCTTCTTAATTCTCCTATGAGCCAGTCTGCTCCATCCCTACCCGGTGCAACTATTACATAGTCCCCATAAATCTCTCCAGATTCAACAATAACCCCTTTTGCTTCTCCATCACTTACTAAAAGGCTCTCTACCTGAGTCTCATTGAGGATGTCTATCTTAGAAGAGAGATAATTGTAGAATCTAGAAAGAACATCTTTACAGGTCTCTGTTCCTAGATGTCTCACTCTAGCAGGTATAAGCCTCAATCCAGCCTTAGCAGACCTTCTCTGAATATCAAAGATCTTATCCTCATCTACACCAAAGACCTCTTCTGGAGCTCCAAAGTCTAAGTAGACCCTATCTACATAATCAGCGATCTCTTTAAACTCTTCTGGATTTATATACTCGTTAAGTCTTCCACCAATTTCTGGAGAAAATGTCAGCTTACCATCACTAAAAGCCCCTGCTCCTCCCCATCCGCTCATTATATTACAAGGAGTGCAATGATAACAGAGGTCTCCATTTGTCCTAGACGGACATATCCTTTTATCTAAGAGTCTACCCTTTTCGATAAGAAGAATCCTGACATTCGGGACAAGTCTAGTTAGCTCATAGGCTGAAAATATACCTGCAGGTCCAGAACCAACTATAATAACATCATAATGATTAGAACCTTTCAATACTACTTCTCCTCCGACATAAAAAGATGGTCGGGGCGAAAGGACTCGAACCTTCGACCTCCTGCACCCCAAGCAGGTGCGCTAACCAACCTGCGCTACGCCCCGATACCATAGATAAGTATACCAGAATAAATATACCTTTTCAAGGTAGCTCAGAAATTTAAATTATTTTCCAATCAAAATCATCGGAAAGGATACTGTCTTTATACTTAGAGATATCCCTCCCCTCTTTTATCACCCTTTCTATATATGTTACATTCTTTCTATCCCCAAGGACAATGGCTCCAATTATTTTATCCTCTTTGATAACAAACTTCTTATAGATATTCTTTTCTTCATCTAGATGCAAGATAACCTCGTAGCCTTCTGTCTTATCTATAATTCCTATAGAGAATAGGTCTATCCCAGCTACCTTTAGTATATTAGAAGGAACAGTTCCAGTATACTCTACATTTTCTCCTAAGATGTTACTTGCTACGACCTTAGCTTGATCTAAGATAGGTGGTATTATACCATAGACCCTTCCCTCCCACTCTGCGGTATCACCAAGAGCATAGATATCTTTTCTGGATGTCCTAAGGAAATTATCCACTATAACCCCTCTATTTACATTAAGCCCACAATCCTTAGCCAACTCTATATTACTTTTTATACCAGCAGACACAACAACTGTATTACACTTAAACTCTCTACCATCTTTTGTCACTACCCCAGTTACCTCTTTACCCCCTAGGACCTTTTCCGTTGCAGAATTAACAAAGATCTCTAGTCCTCTACTCTCCAAGATTTTCTTTAAGAGGTTCCCTCCAACTTCGTCTAACTGCCTTGGTAATAGCCAAGGAAGTATCTCTATAACCTTTACATTTGCTCCTGAAGTCTGTATAGCAGAGGCTATCTCCAGACCAAGGAGTCCTCCCCCTATAACAACTACATCTTCTGATTTCCTCACCCTTTCTTTAAGATTTAGAACATCATCTAGCCAGCGGATAGTAAAAATTCCTATCTTATCCATCCCTTCTATAGGAGGAAGGGATGGCTTAGCACCATTGGCAAGGACAAGGATATCATAATTAATGGTTTTGCCTTTAGAAAGAATAATCTTCTTTTCATCGGGAGATAATCTCTCTACAGGGGAATTAAGATGAACGTTAATATTATTCTTTATATACCAATCCTCCCTATAGAAGGGCATCTCTTCTAAGGTAACCTTATCTGCAAGTAGGTCTATAAGTCTAGGACGGGGGTAGTAGTGGTATGATTCATCAGTAAATACCTCTATCTCAATGTCTTTATCTAATTTTCTCAGGTTACTGGCTACATTTATACCCGCTACACCATTTCCAATAATAACTATTCTTTTCATCAGAACATCTCCTATATAGAATAAATCTTACATAAAATTAACACAAAAGAAGTATAGTAGTCAATAGAGCATACCTTTAAGCAGTATGCGACTACCATGACTACCACGTCTACCACGTTTTTAAAACAATTTCTTCGCTCTATATAGATTTGTTTAAAATACCTGGTAGTCCTGGTAGTTATGGTAGTTAATTATGGTATAATGTTATGTACAAAACTAAAAATAGAAGGGGTGATAAAACAGTGGATATAGCCAGTGTAGTTAGGGGATCTCTAAAGACTAGGCTTTTTGTATGGTTTCTTATTCTATCCCTTGTTCCAACAATTGTAATATCAATGCTAGCATTCTTTAACTCTAGAAGCTCTCTAGAGAGTACCTATCTAAGTGCCCTACATACATATGCTAGCTCTCAGGCAGAAAGCATCAGTAAGTGGGTTGAGGAAAATATTAGGCAATTACAACTTGTAGCGAGCGCTCCTGGGATAAGAACACTTAAAGATGAAGAGATTATGCGTAGGATAAAGGAGTATGTAAAGATTAACCCTGCCTGGGAGATGATGTTTTGGGCAGATATAAATGGAATGTCCCATAACACCACTGATGCATGGGCAGACATAAAGGATAGGGAATACTTCCAGAAGGTTATATCAACAGGTCAGCCAGTAGTTTCAAATGGTATGATTTCAAGGGCTACAGGTAGACCCATAGTAGTTATCGCAGTCCCAATATTTAGAAATGACGGTAAGATAGGAGGGATTCTAGGTGTTACCGTAACCTTAGATTACCTTTCCCAACTCTGTAAGAACTCAAAACTTATGAGCCAAAACGGTTATGGATTTATAATCCAGAGCGATGGGCTTGCCCTTGCCTTTCCCGATGAATCTCAGATACTAAAGGCAAACTTCTTACAGACAGACTCTGAAAGTGTAAATGCTATAACTAAAAAGATGATATCTGGGGAAGATGGGGTGGGAAGATGCGTGTATAATGGAGTTACTCAACTTGTAGCCTATGCACCAATAAAAGGGACTTCATGGTCTTTTGGTGTTCAAGAACCAGCGGCTGAGGCTTTCTCCGCTTCTAGTAATCTAATGAGATTTATCATTGTGATAATACTTATATCAGTTGCTATTATCCTCTTTGTTGCCTATCTAATAGGAAATAGTATAGCAAATCCAATAGTAGAACTTACCAATACCGCTGATATAATAGCCAAAGGTGACCTTACCGTATCTATAAAGGGCAATTATCATGGAGAGATAGGAAGACTAGCAAGAAGCCTTGAAGTTATGCTAGATAACCTCAAAGCCCTTATAATGAGTGCAAAAGAGGTCTCTAACCAGACAACATCTACGGGAGAACAGATAACTGGAGCGGTAAATCAGACAACCCAGGCTGTTCAGCAGGTAGCAACTACTGTTCAAGAGCTAGCAAATGGGGCGCAGGAGACAGCTAAGAATGTTCAAGAGGTCTCTTCTGCAATAGATAGTATAGGTAGTATGATAGAGACATTAGCCCAGAATGCAAGTGCGGTAGAGAGGATAAATCAAGAGACAGCTAAAATGACAGAAGAGGGACAGGTTGTGGTTAATGAACTCAATAGAGGATTCAATGAGACACAGAACGTAACAAATGCGGTAGTATCTGCAATGGATGAATTGGAGAGACTAGCTGGAGAAATTGGAAGAATTGTAGAGACAATAACAGCCATAAGCTCACAGACCAATCTATTAGCACTAAATGCAGCAATAGAGGCAGCAAGGGCAGGTGAGGCTGGACGTGGCTTTGCAGTAGTTGCAGATGAGGTAAGAAAATTGGCAGAGGAGTCTAATCAGAGTGCCCAGAGGATATCTCAGTTTATAGATGAGATAAGGAATCAGGTAGTAAAAACAGCTGAAAACATAAAGAATTCTGTAAGTGTAGTCAATAGACAGATAGAGATAGGCTCTAGAGTAACTGAGACATTCAATAGGATAACAGAGGGAACAGGTAGAGTTATAGGAGCGATAGAGGAGATTACAAAGGGAATATCAAGACTTGTTGATGAGAGTAGAAGGATATCTAACTCCATTCAGAGTGTGGCAGCTATAGCAGAAGAAAATGCAGCATCAGCGGAAGAGACATCAGCTGCAAGCCAAGAGATATCCGCAGCGATGGAAGAGATAAATGCCAATATCAATAATCTCTTATCCCTTGCCAAAGACCTAGAAGAACTATTAGGAAGATTCAAGGTGTAAAAATAGATTATCTGCCCCTACCCGACGGGTAGGGGTTTCTTGACTTTGCTAGTATATAAACGTATAATTTTCCTATGGAAAACTTGAAGAAAACACACAGTATAATGAAACTAGGTTCAAATAGGGCGGATATACTCTCTGCAATAAGCCAGCATGCACCTATTTCTAGGACAAAGCTGGCGCAACTTTTTGACCTGAGCTTTACCGCTATTACCCATATAGTAAATGACTTTATAGAACTTGGGGTAGTTAAGGAGATAGGTAATGGACATGACCTTAATCCTAGGGGTAGAAGAGCCTCTTTCTTACAGTTGAATGAAGACTATGGATATATAATAGGCTTAGAGGTAACAGATATTAGGGTCAAAAGTGCACTGGCAGATTTTAATGGAAACATAAAGGCGGTAAAAAGGGTTACCTTTGAAAATCACAGTAAGGATTACCTTATAGACACTATTATAAATAGTATCGATTCACTAGTTGAAGAAAATAGTATCAGCTGGGAGAGGATTAAAGGTATAGGGATTGGAATGCATGGTCTGGTAGACTACGAGAATGGTATATCCCTAACATTCCCTTCAAGCGAAGACTGGGAGAATGTCCCGCTCAAATCTATCATAGAGGAAAGATTTAATGTCCCAGTAAAGTTAGATGCCAGACTCTACGTTGCGACTCTAGCAGAAATCATCTATGGAGAAGGAAAGTATAATCCCGATTTTGTATATTTTAATTCTGGACCAGGTAATGGATTTAATATAGGGATTGTATTTGATGGACAGATAGTAAGGGGAAAGGATGGCTTCGCTGGACAATTTGGACATCTCGTCTTAGACCCCAAAGGTCCGAGGTGCTTCTGTGGAAGTAGAGGTTGTCTTGTAACACTTGCCTCTCCTTTAGCGATAGAGAAAAAGGCGATAGAGGCTGTAAACGAAGG
>JACIXS010000281.1 GCA_014360335.1 bacterium
TGATTCTTTCGGCTTATGTAAAGGCTCTAAATATACTTACTATGGCTCTTATATTGACCATATTTAGCTGGCCATTTTCTGCCAGAGTTATAAGGTCCCAAGTAATGAGTATTAAAAACGCATTTTACGTAGACCTCGCAAAGATAAATAATATGAGTGATTTTGAGATAATTACTTTAGAAATACTTCCTAATCTACTACCATTCCTTGGAGTCAGCTTTGCAGGAAGTGTTGTTGGCGCAATGTTAGCAGCTACAGGCCTAGAAGTCCTTGGCTTAGGTCCTTCAGGTATAACAACCCTAGGTATGATGATTAATTTTGCTATAGGTCAAGGAGCCTTGAGTATGGGGAAATGGAATTTAATATTCCCACCAATATTTATGCTCATACTGGTATTTCTAGGAGTTCAATTAGTAAATATGGGTTTAGAAAGTACTTATAATCCTAGACTTAGGAGATAATTTATGGAAGAGATTCTTAAGATTGAAAATCTCAAAATATATTATAAAAACATTAGTGGATTAGCCAAAGCTGTAGATGGGGTATCTTTAAAAGTCTATCCCAGCGAGATATTGGGGATAGCAGGAGAATCTGGCTCTGGGAAAACGACTATGGTGAATGGTCTAGTCAGGTTAGTAAAACCTCCCGCCTATATTCCAGAAGGAAGCATAATTCTTAATTACAGAAAAGATAGTATTATATCAAGTATAGACTTACTAAAAATCCCTGAGGATGAGATGAGAAATTTCAGGTGGAAAGTTATAAGCTATATTCCTCAGGGATCGATGAACTCTTTAAATCCTGTCTTAAAGATAAAAGAGCAGATGATAGATGTTATTATTGAACATTCAGACAAATCTAGAGAAGAAGCAGAATCTATCATCCCAAATCTTCTACGCTCTGTAAATCTAGAACCAAATGTTGCAGATATGTATCCTCATGAATTGAGTGGTGGAATGAAACAAAGAGTAATAATAGCAATGGCATTAGCACTTGATCCAAAGATAGTAATTGCTGATGAACCAACTACAGCTCTAGACGTTGTAAGCCAATTATCTGTGTTAGGTACATTATACCAAGTTTGCAGAAAGATTAATGCCTCTTTAATATTAGTAACACATGATATGGCAGTACATGCTCAATTAACAGATAGAGTAGCTATAATGTATGCAGGGAAAGTTGTAGAGGTAGGAAAAACTACAGAAGTCTTTAAAAATCCTCTTCATCCATATACCAAAGCGTTATTATCTTCTATTCCTACCATAGAAGGAGAAAAGAGAAGACTAGAAGGTATCTCTGGTCTAGCGCCTAGTCCTACTAATTGGCCCAAAGGATGTAGGTTTAATCCTAGGTGTGCTTATTCTAAAAAAGAATGTGCCGAAAGTGAACCGCAAGAAATAGAGTATAATCCGGGACACTACGTGTCTTGTTTCCTTTATGGAGGTGAATAAATGGCTACACTTCTTGAATTGAACAATGTAACTAAAATTTTCTCTGGGGCCAGAGGAAGAAGAATAAGAGCAGTGGATAGAGTAAGCTTTTCTCTATCTAGAGAAGAACCTAGAATTATATCTTTAGTTGGAGAAAGTGGTAGTGGTAAGACGACTATAGCTCGAATGATACTAGGATTACTACCTCCAACGGAAGGGGCAATATACTTTTCCGGCCAAAATATTTATTCTATGAGTAAAGATGAGTGGAAAGAATATAGAAGAGAGGTCCAGGCAGTCTTCCAAGACCCCTATGGAATATATAATCCATTTTATAGAGTAGATAGAGTTTTAGAGATTCCTATAAGAAAATTTAATTTGGCAAATTCTAAAGAGGAAAGTCAGAAGTTAATTATAGAAGCTTTAGAGGCAGTAGGACTTAGGCCTAAAGATGTGATAGGGAGATATCCTCATCAGTTAAGTGGTGGGGAAAGGCAGAGAATAATGTTAGCTAGACTTTATCTGTTAAAACCAAAGCTTATAATAGCAGATGAACCTATCTCTATGATAGATGTAGCTCTTAGAGCCTTGTTTCTTAATATACTTTTAGACTTTAAGAATAAATATGGAATA
>JACIXS010000282.1 GCA_014360335.1 bacterium
TATCCTATCCCTTATAAATTCAGCCATCTTTTTGTCTACCTTATTTATATGGTTTATCCACCAGTCAATCAAGAGATGGTTCATCTTAACCGTAAGATTAACATTTATACCTTCCTTATTTATACTATCTTTCAACTCTTTAAACTCTTGAGAATATTTCTCATGAGCACCCTTATGGGCTGGATAATCGGGGTAGTTAGCCTTAAGCATAAGCCTTTCTTCAGTTCCAAAGTGATTTATTATATAATTCTGCAAGAAGTTTGTAACCTCCTGGACCTTTTCTCTACTCTTTCCAGCGGAGTCTAAAAGCTCATTTATCCTCCTAAAAAGCTCCTTATGTTGAGAATCGATTACTGTTACACCTGTCAATAAAGAATCATTCCATATTAGTGGCATATGTTTTCACCTCCATATCAGAGTAAAAGTTATTAAATTTTTCTAAACCTTTCTTTCTAATATCAAAGAGCTTCTCCATTATAAGGTCTACATTTGCCTCTAGAGCAGAAAAGACATTCTTATCTAACTTATTCTCTCTTGCAAGATTTTTAATATGCGTAAGGGCATCGTGCGGATTCAAACCCTTCCTATAAGGTCTATCCTCTGTCAATGCGGTAAATACATCTGCTACCTGCATAATCCTAGAACCCAAGGGCAAATCTTTCGCCTTTAATCCAAATGGATAACCACTACCGTCGAGTCTTTCATGATGAAAGGCTCCCCAGATATTTATTGTCTCAAGTCCTTCTATATTTTCCAGAATTCTATAAGTATAATACACGTGATACCTCATCAGATTAAAC
>JACIXS010000283.1 GCA_014360335.1 bacterium
TGAGGAGAAAAGGCTGAAAGTTAAAATTCTACTAACTCTGGCAGAGGATTATATTATAGTTACCGAAGAAGTAGAGAAAAGAGCTATAGAGTTAAGAGAGTTAGGATTTAGTTCATACAATGCTTTACATATTGCTTGTGCAGAAAAGGCTAAGACAGATATTTTCCTTACTACAGATGATAAACTTTTGCGAAAGGCGGAAAATGCAAAGTTAGATGTAAGGGTAAAGTCTCCTATCCAATGGATATTGGAGGTGATAGAGAGTGAATATTAAAGCATTGACACCAATTGCTATAAGGAAGTTAGGGATAGAAGCTATAGCAAAAGAATTAGGACCAGTAGGAATGATACGTTTTCTTCAGCAATATGAAACTGGGTATGGTAACTATACCAAGGAAAGGGAATCCTTACTTCGAGATGAGGATATCAAAAGTGTTATAGAGAAGATAAAAGAACTAAGAAAAGAAGATTGACCTCTAGCAATTTGAAATGTATTTTTGTATAATATCTCCTGGAGGTTATTTCTAAGGTCTCTTGTGAAACCTCCAGGAGTTTATGTTTTAATATAGTAAGCTTTTATAGGTCTCCTTTTACCACCATTTTAGATTAGCGCCACCGGCAAGTAGTAGAGAAACACAAGAAGCTAGTATAGCAAATATTCTCTTAAGCATCATTATCCCTCCTTTTACCACCATTTTAGATTAGCGCCACCGGCAAGTAGCAGAGAAACACAAGAAGCTAGTATAGCAAAGATTCTCTTAAGCATCATTATCCCTCCTTT
>JACIXS010000284.1 GCA_014360335.1 bacterium
CCAACTCAGCATAGCGTGAAAGAATTAAGAAGCATAGGGATTCAACCTGATATGATAATATGCAGAACAGATAGGGAATTACCACAAGAAGTAAAAGACAAAATAGCATTATTCTGCGATGTTGATTCTAAGGCAGTTATAGATGCTCCTGATATGAACTGTATCTATGAAGTCCCATTACATTTTGAAAAGTCAATGGTAGGAAGTATTATAACTGAGACCCTAGGAATGGAGGACAGACCCCCAGAACTTCAAGAATGGAGGGAATTAGTAAATAGGGCAAAAAACTTAGAAAAGAGTGTGACTATAGGTTTTGTTGGTAAATATATAGAACTAAAAGATGCATATCTTAGTGTTGTCTCTGCATTAGAGCACAGTGGTATATGGGAGGGAGCTAAAGTAAATATAAAATGGATCGATGCAGAGTCGGTAGAAAAAGATGGAATTAAGCTATTAGAAGATGTCGATGGGATTCTAGTCCCTGGAGGATTCGGACAAAGAGGAGTAGAGGGCAAAATAAGGGCAATAAGATATGCCAGAGAAAATAAGATACCATTCTTAGGTTTATGCCTAGGCTTACAGTGCGCAGTAATAGAGTATGCTAGAAATGTATGCAAGTTAGAAGGGGCGAATAGCACCGAATTTGATCCTAAGACCCCATACCCAGTTATAGACATATTACCTGAGCAAAAAGGATTAACAATGATGGGTGGGACGATGAGGTTAGGAGGATATAGGTGTGAACTCAAAGAAGGGACATTAGCTTTTAAGCTCTATAATAAACATTACGTGGTAGAAAGACATCGTCACAGATATGAAGTCAATAATAACTACAGGGAGATACTAGAGAGTAATGGGCTTATAGTTAGTGGTATATACAAAGAAAGGGACCTTGTCGAAATAATAGAACTAAAAGACCATCCGTTTTTCATAGCTACACAATTTCACCCTGAGTTTACCTCTAGACCGAATAGACCTCATCCTCTTTTTTCTGGATTTATAAGGGCAGCTTTAAAATGAAAGAATGGCAGAGGGACCTCCTCTGGTTCTTAGCGATACTCTTTTTTATCTGGTTTTTATATGAAGTAAGAAGTATAGTTTTACTATTTTTTATTACTGGATCTCTAGCATATATTATAAATCCTACTATTACAAAGTTTGCCCATAAATTAAGGTTAAAAAAGGGGCTAGCTATAGGGATCTTTTATATAATGATAATAAGTCCTATAATAGCTATCCTCGTTCTAATATTGCCTATCTTAGGAAATCAGATTATGTCCTTAGTAAGGGATATACCTAAGTATTATGAGGTTCTGACAGATAGTTTAAGGCACCTTCAAGATACAGTTCAAACAAATCCTGAGATGCAAAGGCTCTTGGACTCTTTCCTAACATCTATTCAGCCTAGAATAGAAAACTATCTGGCAACTATAGGGGTAAAGGCATTTAACTTTATAGTAACACTTACTAATTCTATTTTTACGTTGATACTAGCCATAGTACTGAATTTTTACTTCTTAATAGATATGGAAAATATCGAAAAATGGTTTATGAATATTCTACCAGAGAATATTAAGGATAAAACTCTCAATGCATTAAAAGAGATAAATGTAAGTTTTAAATCTTTCCTAAAAGCTCAAGCTATTCTTTGTTTATTTGTAGGCATAGCAGATGGCCTCGGAGCCTGGATGCTAGGGGTTAACTACGCCCTTATTCTTGGAATTATAGCGGGATTTACCGAAATCATCCCTTATTTAGGTCCATTTTTAGGAGCTGTGCCTGCCATTGTGATAGCTTTAACAATCTCCCCTTGGAAGGCTTTGGAAATAGCTATATGGTATTTAGTAGTCCAGCAGATAGAAGCACACTTTGTAGTTCCTAACGTTATGGGTAAAACTATGGGTCTACATCCATTAACGGTTATCTTTTCTCTCCTAGTATTTGGAAAACTCTTAGGCTTTTGGGGAGTTATATTGGCAGTTCCTATATCTGCTATTATAAAAATTGTTCTTAAGATATATCTTACAGATGTATGGAAAAAAGGAGGAATAAATGGATAGAGGGAGATTAAGGATAGAATGGGCAGAAAGACAGATGCCAGTTTTAGTTTCCTTAAGAGAGGATTTTGATAGGGACAAACCTTTTGCCGGTATAAGGATAGGTATGTGCTTGCATGTAACAGCAGAAACCGCAGTCTTAGCAAGAACACTTAGGTCTGGAGGAGCAGAGATAGCTCTGTGTGGGTCTAACCCACTAAGTACTCAGGATGACGTCGCAGAGACCCTTGCTGAAGAAGGTACAGCTAGTGTCTTTGCAAAGAGAGGAATAGATACTAAAGAGTATTACAGGGATATAGAAGAGGTGCTATCTATAAAGCCTCATATAATTATGGATGATGGAGGAGACTTAACTGCGGCCTTACACAAGAGATGGGAAGAGTTTGGAGAATATGTCATAGGAGGCACAGAAGAAACTACTACTGGGGTAAACAGACTCCTAAGTCTAGAAAGGAATAATCAGTTAAGAATCCCTATAATAGCAGTAAACAATGCTATGACTAAGCATTTCTTTGACAATAGATATGGAACAGGACAGAGTACCATTGATGGTATTTTAAGGGCTACCAATATACTACTTGCAGGAAAGGTGTTTGTAGTATGTGGATATGGACAGTGCGGAAGAGGTTTAGCTAGTAGAGCTAGAGGTATGGGAGCAAGGGTAATAGTAACTGAGGTAGACTACATAAAAGCGTTAGAGGCGGTTATGGATGGATACGAGGTTATGCCTATAAGAGAGGCGGTAAGATATGGAGATATCTTTGTAACTGTTACGGGTAATATAAATGTAATAAGAAAGGAACACTTCTACCTTATGAAAGATGGAGCTATATTAGGTAATTCAGGTCACTTTGATGTGGAGATAGATATCAAAGGACTAGAAGAGATATCCATCTCTAGGAGGACAGTAAGGGAACAACTGGAAGAATTTATACTTCCAAACGGAAAGAGGCTATATCTGTTAGCTAAAGGGAGACTATTAAATCTAGCATGTGCGGAAGGGCACCCTTCAAGTGTTATGGATATGAGTTTTGCTAATCAAGCTTTATCTGTAGAGTTTCTAGTTAGAGAAGGAAGAAGTCTTCCACCTAAGGTATTGAATGTTCCATTAGAAATAGATAGAGCGGTAGCTAAGAGAAAGCTTCTAACAATGGGGATAGAGATAGACGAATTAACAGACGAACAGAAGCGATATCTGGAGAGTTGGGAGATAGGAACTTAAGGCAGTTTTACTCTTTAGGAATGGTCTTTAAGTAAAGATAAGTCCCTATAATTCTAACTGCTGTTCCTATAAAGAACACTGGTGATATACCTACAATATTAGAAAGTTGGGTACCTATTACAGGTCCCACTGTAAGGCTTATATTTGAAATGATTCCATTTATAGCTAGATACTCTGCCCTTTTCTCAGGAGGTAAGAAGATTAGAAGAGCCATATACATAAAGATGGAAAATCCCGCACTAAAAAATCCACCTAAGGCAGAAAGTGAGATTATTTCTGAAGGGCCCTTAAGCATAATGAAGATGAAGGGATAAACTGCGATACCTATATTACTCCAAAATAACGCATTCCTCACTCCAACTCTTCTTCCCACCCTATTCCAAAACAGATATGAAAGTGCCATAGCCAATCCACTAGAGGTAGATGTGAGGCCTATGACAAAATTAGAGAAGTTTAATTCTCTTACCATCCTAATACCAAACAGAGGCATAGGGATATAGAGTCCCAGATAAAAGACAAACGTAGCAAATTGAAACCTCTTAAACGATTGGTCTTCTCTAAAGATACCAATTATATCTCTGAATTGAGTCCATATTGAGAAGATAATCCTTCTCCAATCAATAGATACTCTCTCCTCTCTAGGAACCTTCCTTATTGGCTTTAAAAAAGTCATAAGATAGAGACTTGCCATACTAGCAATAAAACCAATAAACATAACTATCTGGAAATTTACTGGAAATTTAGTTCTATCCAATAGATAACCGACTAAGGTAGATGTAAATGTCTGTATGAACATCAAAAGCATATTTCTATTTGACAAAATAGCAGCCCTTAAGTAAGAAGGGATTAAATCAATAAACATAACATTAAATGCAATGTTAGCTGAAGTAGCAGGGATAGCTAATAACGTAACAATTAATAGTATAAAGAGAGGAGGATAAGGGAGGTAGGGGACAAAAGCTAGAGGAAGGTAGAGAATCCTAGTGAACAAGAATGTCCATTTATTTATCTCTATCTTATCCTTCCAGATATTAACTAACTGGGAAGCTGGATACATAAGAAGAACGGTAATGAGAGCAGGCAAAGAGGACATAAGTCCTATAAGGGTATTGGAAGCTCCTAGTCTTATAGCAAATATACCTAAATAAGTACCAATAGTGCCATTTAAAATTCCAATAAATGCTATCTCTCCATAGAGTAATGCTATGTTTCTAAGGGCAACAGATTCCTTCCATCTTCTTCTTGACTTACCTGTTCCTATATTCACCTTTATATTTTATGAAAAGGGATAAAAAAGTCAATTATCTAGATATTTTTCATATACAGTCTGCAAAGACCCTTAAGGGTAAGATAAGGGTCTACTAGATTTATAGTGCTACAGTATTTAGCTATTCTCTCAGACCAACCACCAGTAGCTATAACAAAAGGATCTATCTCCATCTCCTCCAACTCTAAAGAGACTAGCTTATCTACTAATCCTACAAAACCATATATTATTCCAGACTGCATAGCGGTAACTGTGTTTTTAC
>JACIXS010000285.1 GCA_014360335.1 bacterium
TAGGTTAGCTACAAACTTGAATCAAAAAATGTAGTAAAAACCACTCCTTCCCAGTTTCAATCCCTTATAGGTTAGCTACAAACGTAAAGAATCCAGGCTATAAAAACATCTATTGGAGTACGTTTCAATCCCTTATAGGTTAGCTACAAACATGATAACTATTCCCCCGACCAAAATGGTAATCCTATGTTTCAATCCCTTATAGGTTAGCTACAAACTGTCTTTTGATATAGATGCTACATCTTCTGCTTCTTTTGTTTCAATCCCTTATAGGTTAGCTACAAACTTTAGAGGGTAGAAATGGCTATAAACGATTTGATATGTTTCAATCCCTTATAGGTTAGCTACAAACTTATGTGAGGTGATATTATGAAGGTGATTTTACAGGGGTTTCAATCCCTTATAGGTTAGCTACAAACGCTACTTTTTATAGGTATGTTAGTGTCTTTAATAAGTGTTTCAATCCCTTATAGGTTAGCTACAAACGATGAGGTTATTCTCAATGCTGATGTCAGGGTTAGAGAGTTTCAATCCCTTATAGGTTAGCTACAAACTAATATTCAAAGTTCTGTAGTTGATACTTTTGTATAGTTTCAATCCCTTATAGGTTAGCTACAAACGGAATACAAGCAGTATTTAAAGCAGAAGCAAGCTTATGTTTCAATCCCTTATAGGTTAGCTACAAACCTATTTTATTCTCATAAAATCTGGGTCCTAAAATTTATAAGTGGACCCTACGCTACAATTTTGGACACATTATAATACAGTTTATTCAAGTTGTAAATGGGGATATGAACAATTCTGAAAATTCTGTCGATCTCTAGGTTTTTTTACACCACCGGCGATCGACGGAGATTTTTCTTAAAATTTTACCACATTATAATGCTTCATAAATGTCTCTTCCTTTCTTCACCGCATTAAGAGCCCTTAGAAGAGTATCTAGCCATTTACTAGTAGTTGGACGCCAGGAAGTCTGTAAGAAACCTAAGAGATGCTCCTTAGAGATATGTTTTTTACAGAATTCAACTGTCAGGGGGAAATTTTCTTCGCAACTCCAATTACTCCCTGTTGGTATCTGATCGTAACCCTTCTCGTCAAGTTCTAGATATGCTTTAACATATCCAATATCGGTAGTAAATTCCTTGCCGTAATACCAATTACTCTGGAGGACTGTCCTAGGCATCTTCCTAAAGAATTCTTCCTTATGAGCCCAGAGATAATCAGACCAAATCCAAACCCTTACATTTCTCTTTTCTACTTCATTTACAAGGAAATAAAAGTCATGCCACCATAGATCATACTGTCTTATGACCGCATAGAGCATATTCCTCTGATGCTCATAAGTTTCCTCGTCCATGCCAAGGTGGAAAAAACGTGGTTTATCAAATATGTCTATTACCTCTTCTATTAGGTCTCTGCAAACGCTATAATACTTGTCTGTAGAGACACTTCTAGCATATACACCCAACCAATTGTCATGGGTTGTGGAGAAGTTAAGTTTTGGAATAACTTCTAAACCCATACCTTTCATTTTCTTTATCTCATTTTTTAAAAGGTCAATATCCCAAGAACCTTCTACTGCTATCTCTGGATGGCTCTTATATCTTACCCCTTCACCAAGATCTATTACAACCATATTTATTCCACTTTTAGGCATTTCCTCGATTAATTTATCCCAAACTTCTTTTTCACAGCGAAGAAAGTCTGTAGATACTACATCACTATCTTTATAGTTAGGATGTTCCCAATCAAGCCACATATTATAACCAAGATGAATCAAGTAAGCCCATATCTTCTCCATATTCCCTCCTCTAAATTTTTAAAAACTTGTTGGACTTATTTTTATTAATGTTTCTATTTATATATCTTATTGGGTTTGACAGAAGCTTTATAAAAATCTTT
>JACIXS010000286.1 GCA_014360335.1 bacterium
ATGCTATAGACAAGGAATCTATAGTAAAGACCATAATCAAAAAACAGGGTATAACAGCGTATGGCTTCTTAATGCCTGGCTTTCCTGGGGCAAACCCAGAAGGATTGAAGAATATAATTACTTATAATCCTGAATTGGCAAAAAAACTACTTGCAGAAGCAGGCTATCCTGATGGAAAAGGTTTCCCTGCACTAGATATGTGGGTTAGGTCTGACTTGGCATCTCCAACAGTAGTTGCAGCTGCCAATGCTATAGGCGCTATGTTAAAGAAGAATCTAGGTATAGATGTTAAAATCACTGTAAAAGAGACAAAGACATTTATGGATGCCCTCAATGCACATAAACTTCAGTTCTATCTTGTCTCATACGGGATGGACTATCTAGATCAGTCTAATATGTTAGGTATATGGGTGTCTACAGGTAGACATGCCTGGAAGAACGATAGATTTGATAAACTTGTAAAAGATGCTTCTGCATTAATGGACAAGAAGAAGAGAGATGAGATGTTTAAGGAAGCAGAGAAGATCTTAGTAGAGGATGTTGGTGGCATATTCCTCTGGCATCAGACACCAGGTGCACTATGGAAACCCTATGTAAAGGGTAAAGACCTTGAGCCTGATAAGTATGGTATAACCGCTTTACATTGGCCTGGTATAGAAGGAGTAGGAACAACTATATTCAATATCTACATATCAAAGGATGTGCTAAAGTACAGGAAGTAATATGGTAGGATACATCATTAGAAGAATCTTAGGATTAGCTATCGTTATACTTCTGGCATCATTGATAACCTTCTTTCTCATGCATGCTATCCCAGGTGGGCCTTTTGATGAACTAAAGATGCCTCTTCCTGCAGAGGTAAAGGCTCAGATCTTAAAGAAGTATGGACTCGATAAACCCATCTGGGAGCAGTATGTAAGATATATCTGGAGAGCGTTACATGGTGACTTTGGTGTTCCCTTTCAGAGTCCAACGGAAACTGTTTTATCCTTGATAGGAAGAGTTTGGCCTGTGACACTACAGATAGGAGCGATAACCATAGCACTCTCTTTTACTATTGGGATTCTTCTAGGTATTCTCTCTGCCTTAAGGCAGAATACTTGGATAGATTATTTAGTGACTACTATTGCCACGTTAGGGACTACTGTTCCCAATTTTGTTATAGCTGTATGGCTGATGCTTGTTTTTAGTGTGACTTTGAGGTGGCTTCCTACAGGAGGATGGGGTGAACCAAGGCATCTCATCCTCCCTGTCCTATCCTATTTCTTAGCTCCAACAGCAGTTATAGCTAGATTTGTAAAGGTGAATTTCTTGGAGGAGCTAAGAAAAGACTATGTGAGAAC
>JACIXS010000287.1 GCA_014360335.1 bacterium
TTGTGGAATTGTATACATAACTGCCAGAAGTTAAGATACCTGAATATACTCTCACATAAGTAAGACTACCCATGTATGGATCTGCCATAATCTTGAATGCAAGAGCTGTCAATGGTTCATCTATACTTGCTTTTCTTAAAACCTCTGTTCCATCCAGACGATTAACTCCTTTAACAGGAGGAATATCAAGGGGAGATGGTAAATAATAAACAATGGCATCAAGAAGCATCTGAACCCCTTTATTTTTAAAGGCAGAACCACATAAAACAGGAGTAATCTTCATTTGTATTGTTCCTTTTCTTAGCGCAGCCCTTATTTCTTCTGGAGTAATCTCCTCGCCGGAGAGATATTTTTCCATAATTCTGTCATCTATATCGCATAGGGCTTCTATCATTTTTTCTCTGTATTTTCTTGTCTCTTCAAGATACTCAGAGGGAATTTCATCTTCTACAAATCTGGCACCAAGTGTTTCATCGTCAAAATAGTAAGCTTTCATTTCAATCAGATCTATAGGTCCT
>JACIXS010000029.1 GCA_014360335.1 bacterium
TCTCTAAACTTTTTACAACTATTTCCCATCTTTTATAAAAGATATTACGTACTTTCTCTATATGTTTTTTGAAACTATCATCCTTTAGTAGTATATTGAGTGTCTTTTGAGTCAGACTAGAAGAAGATATGTCCGAGAGATATTTTATCTCTAAAACCTTTCTACCATAAACCTCTGGAGAAACTATAAAGCCTAGCCTTAGTCCTGGCATAAAGAGTTTAGAAAAACTCTTTATATAGAAGACCCTATCATTTATATCAAAAGCCTTTAAAGGCTTTGCTCTTTCCTGATAGTAAAGTTCATTCAGATGGTCATCTTCTAATATCATAAAATCGTACCTTTCAGCAAGTTCTAAGAGTATTCTCTTTTTTTGTTCTGAATAAGAATAACCTGTTGGGTTTTGAAAGTTAGGGATTATATATAGAAGCTTAGGAGGTTTTATTTTTAGCATATACTCTAACTCATTGATGTCTAGCCCATCCTCTCTAAGAGGGATCTCAACGATTTTTGCAGATCTGGATTTAAAAGCAGAAATTGCTCCAGGATAGGTAGGTCTCTCCACATAAACCACATCTTGATAATCTAGAAGCAATTTTGCCACAATCTCTATACCCTGTTGGGCGCCAGATACTATGTAGATGTTGTCTGTATCTACCTTTATATCTTGAGGTACTAGTAGAACCTTATTTATAGTTTCTCTAAGCGGTCTATAACCGGCAGTCTCTTGACACTCAAAAGCGTATCCTCCTTCGCTGTCTAATACTTTAATGATAGCCTCTTTAAATTCGTCTATAGGGAATAGTGATGGAGGTATAGAGGCTGATGCGAAATTATATCTTACTACCTTATTTTCTGGAACAGATTCCTCCTGAGAGGCCTTTTTTATAGGGGTTACATATGAGCCACTTCCTACCTTAGTCCTTATATATCCCTCTTTCTCTAAAAGTTTATAGGCATTAACTACTGTTACTGTATTTATATTCAAAGATTTAGCAAGTTTTCTTATTGGAGGGAGTTTTTGGTTTACCTCTAATACTCCGTTTTCTATCAGGCTTACTATCCCTTTATAAAGCTGTAAATATAAGGGTTCCTTGGAATCTCTATCTAAATGTATCGATACAAACTTATCGGATTTACCCATATAATATCTACTCCTTCCCTTGACTTACCCATTTTGATACCCTATTATAATATAACAATAAGGTAATTTGGCCTAAATTGTTACGATACATTTATTATAACACATTAGAGAAAATTTTCAAAAGGAGGGAGACGAAAATGAGTGAATTTAATTTTGATTCTGAACGTTATAAGCTGAATAAAGGTCTAGCAGAGATGTTAAAAGGGGGAGTAATTATGGATGTTACAACCCCGGAGCAAGCTGTAATAGCGGAATCAGCTGGAGCGGTGGCAGTAATGG
>JACIXS010000288.1 GCA_014360335.1 bacterium
GAATATCCTACAGGTGGCAGGACTTTAGGTTTGGAGAAGCCTCTCGGTGAAGGTAGGGTTAACTACCCTCTGTTTATCTCTAGATTGAAAGCCTGTGGTTATGATGGGGCTTTGACTATAGAGAGAGAAATTTCTGGCGAACAGCAGATAAAGGATATCTTAAAGGCTAAAGAATTCTTAAGTAGATTAATATGATGGGTAAGAATCAATTAATAGTCTTTCCTACCCTTTTTTTGCTAATATTTATAACGTTTCTCCTCTCTGTATCTATTGGAACTGTAAAGTTTCCCATCTCTGATATTATAAAGAGTATATTCTATCGTAGCGATACTTTAGAGATTAGCACCATTATTAATCAGATAAGGTTACCTAGAGTAATTCTCTCCTTATTGGTAGGGGCATCTTTAGGTGGAGCAGGAACGGTCTTTCAATCCCTATTTAGGAATCCTATGGCTGATGCGTATATTATTGGTATATCCTCTGGTTCTGCCTTAGGTGCGGTATTAGCAATAGCCTTTAGACTTAGATTTTATATATTAGGCTTCAGTCCTATACCTCTATTTGCTTTTATAGGGGGAATCTCCACCGTTTTTCTTGTATATGCAATCTCCTCTAGGGGGCGCCATAATCAGATGTTAAATCTCTTACTATCTGGTCTTGCCATAAATTCGTTCTTATCCAGTGTGATGTCATTCTTACTCCTAATGAATGATACCTCTCTACACGAATCTATATACTGGCTTATGGGAGGATTTTCTGGTAGGGGTTGGGAACATATAAGGATTGTGCTTCCATATTTTGTAATCTCCATTCTAATACTACTACTGTTCACTAGGGAATTGAATATTCTTCTCCTTGGAGATGAACAGGCGAAGAACTTAGGTGTCAATGTGGAGCAGGTAAGAAGAGTTATTATAATTTTCACCTCACTATTAACCGCTAGTGCAGTATCTGTTAGTGGAGTTATAGGTTTTGTAGGATTAGTTGTTCCTCACATACTTAGACTTTTGATGGGTCCAGATAATAGAACATTATTTCCAGCTAGTTTACTAGGAGGTGCCATACTACTAACACTTTCAGACCTTATAGCTAGGATTGCTTTATCCCCTAGCGAGATACCCGTTGGCATTGTGACTTCACTAATAGGTGCACCATTTTTTCTCTCTTTACTTGTTAAGAGAGGTTAGTTAGCTGTAAAATTTAATTAAACCATTTTAAAGATAGGAGGTAAGAGGGTATGAAAAGGATTGGCCCTTTAGCGCCGATTAATCTAAGGTGTGAGTACTGTGTAAATCCTTTAGGGGTTGATAGGAGGAATCCTAGATTATCTTGGTTTTTATCTCACTCTGATCGAGGTGAAAGGCAGACCGCATATCAGGTGATAGTATCTAGTTCTTTAGAAAAGATAAATGAAGATGTTGGAGATATCTGGGATAGCGGTAAGATTTTATCTAACTCCCAATTAATTCTTTACAACGGTTCTCCTTTAGAGAGTAAGAGGAGATACTATTGGAAGGTTAGATGGTGGGATAGTAAAGACCGTGTAAGCCCATTTAGTGAAGTAGCGGTATTTGAGATGGGACTTTTAGAGGAGTCTGACTGGAAAGCCAAATGGATAGGCCGAGATACGTACGAATACCTCACTATTGAATCTAAAGATATACCCTTTGGTAGGTCTTATACAATACCTCACTCTGCCCTCTTTAGAAAGGGATTTTCACTTAGAGGAGAGATAAAGAGTGCAAGGGCTTATATATCTGGACTAGGATTATATGAGCTTTATATTAATGGTTGTCGTGTTGGAGACAAGGTCTTAGACCCAGGTCAAACGGATTATAAGAAGAAGGTGCTATACTCTACCTATGATGTAACATGCCTTTTAAGAGAAGGAAAGAATGCTGTAGGAGTTATCTTAGGTAATGGAAGATATGTCAAAGATTATGGGTATGACTTTCCTAAATTAATTCTACAGCTTGAGGTAGAATACATAGATGGTAGTACTGAGGTTATAACCAGTGATGAAACTTGGAAGACTAGTTATGGGCCGATACTTGCTAATGGGATATACTATGGTGAGGTGTATGATGCAAGAAGAGAGATCCCTGGCTGGAACCTGGCAGATTTTGATGATAGTGGTTGGGAAAATGTTAAGCTAGTAGACCCACCTGGAGGTAAGCTGGTATCGGAACTTATGCCTCCAATAAAGGTCATTAAGACATTGAAACCGGAAAGGATAATAAATCCAAAGCCGGGGGTATATGTGTATGACTTTGGTCAGAACTTTACCGGTTGGGCAAGGTTATACGTAAAGGGTCCTGAGGGGACTGAGGTAAAACTTAGATTTGCTGAGCTTATAGATGAAGATGGTAACATAAACGTCTTGCCTAATAGAGGAGCCTTAGCAACTGATGTCTATATAACTAAGGGGGAAGGATTAGAGGTGTATGAGCCTAGGTTTACCTATCATGGTTTCAGATATGTTGAACTTACAGGTTATCCTGGAGTCCCCACCCTAAATACACTTGAAGGACGTGTAGTCCATTCTTCGGTTGAGCCTGTAGGAGAGTTTAACTGTTCTAATGAGCTGATAAACAAGATTCATAGGAATATCCTATGGGGTCAGCTGAGCAATTTGATGAGTGTTCCTACGGATTGCCCGCAGAGAGATGAGAGGATGGGATGGATGGGAGACGCCCAACTTACTGTGGAAGAGGCTATATACAACTTTGATATGGCAGGATTCTATATAAAATATCTAGACGATATAAAACTAGCCCAGAGAGAAGATGGTAGCGTCTCAGATGTTGTTCCTCCTTATTGGAGTCTCTACCCTGCAGACCCAGCTTGGGGAACAGCATATATAACAATAGCTTGGTATCTATACCAATACTATGGGGATGTAGAGGTCTTAAGGGAACACTATGAAGGACTAAAGAAGTATGTCAACTTCTTATCAAATCTTGCTCCAGATAACATATTAAGATTTTTCAAGTATGGTGACTGGTGTCCTCCTGGCACCATAAGACCTAAAGATTTTTCTGGTGAACTTGTCTCTACCTGGTGTTATTACAATGATACCCTTACCCTATCTAAGATAGCAAAGGTCTTAGGAAAAGAGGATGATTACGTTAAATATTCGAAGCTGGCAGAAGATATAAAGTCCGCATTTAATAATAGATATTTGAAAGAGAGATTCTACGCAGTATCTATCAAGCCTGACATCCCAGAAGATATCGCTTCTAAGATCTTAGAGGCTATCCTGTCCAGTATGCCTCCAGATCAGAGAGAAAGGATGAAGCGATTTATAGAGCAGAATCTTTCCTTTACATCTCTTACGAGCCAAACTATAAATACCCTTCCACTTTACTTAAATATGGCCCCAGAGGATAAGAAAGAAGTTGTTTTGAAGAGTCTTATAGATGATATAGTGGTCAGTCATGATTATCATTTAGATACGGGAATAGTAGGGACTAGGTATATATTTGACGTTCTTACCGAAAATGGATACGTTGATATAGCTTATAAGTTAGCTACGCAGGAGAGTTATCCTAGCTGGGGATATATGATAAAAGAGGGAGCTACTACCGTATGGGAAAGATGGGAGAAATTAACGTCCTCTGGAATGAACTCCCATAATCATATAATGTTTGGTACGGTAGACCCCTGGTTCTATAAAGCCCTCGGTGGTATAAAGTGTGCAAGTCCTGGTTGGGATAGAGTTATTATAGAACCACATATAGTTGGAGAACTAAAGTATGTAAAGGCAGGAACTAGAACCCCTAAGGGTTATATAGGCGTAGATTGGGAGGTCCTTGAAGACTCAGTATACTTTGTAATTAGTATACCTACCAATATAGAAGGAGAGATTAGGCTTCCTAAGTTGTATAAGAATACTGTGATTGAAGAGGGAGGTAAACTTATCTGGTCTCAAGGGTCACTAGTTGAAAAGGTTGATGGGATATACTCCGCTAAAGAGGAGAAGGATTACATAAGCTTTTCTGTAGGTTCGGGGAGATTTGTATTTAAGGTTAAATCAAAGTAAGTCGTTCTAGAGGGGGGGAGAATAAGGTATTGCATTTATAGGGCTCTTAGGGTATAATTATTATCAGACTACTGAGCCGACGTAGCTCAATTGGCAGAGCAGCTGATTTGTAATCAGCGGGTTGTCCGTTCGAGTCGGATCGTCGGCTCCAGTGGGGAGGTACCCAAGTGGCCAAAGGGGACTGACTGTAAATCAGTTGGCGCCTGCCTTCGGGAGTTCGAATCTCTCCCTCCCCACCAGTGCGGGAATAGCTCAGTTGGTAGAGCGCCAGCCTTCCAAGCTGGGTGTCGCGGGTTCGAGTCCCGTTTCCCGCTCCATAAGAGCCCACATAGCTCAGTAGGTAGAGCGTATCCTTGGTAAGGATAAGGTCACCGGTTCGATCCCGGTTGTGGGCTCCATAATTTATTTTTACCCTGAAAAAGAAAGATACCATAGGAGGAAGATAAGTAAGTATGGCTAAACAGAAGTTTGAAAGGACTAAACCACATGTAAATGTAGGGACGATAGGACATGTAGACCACGGTAAGACTACATTGACTGCAGCAATTACTCAGGTGCTAGCAACACTAGGTAGGACACAGCCTAAAGACTTCTACGAGATAGACAATGCACCTGAGGAGAGAGA
>JACIXS010000289.1 GCA_014360335.1 bacterium
TTGTGGGGGAGGGGGTCGGGGGGTGGGGGGAAACATCCCCCCTCTGCTTCTGGTCCGACCAGGGGCCGGTCTGCGTGGAGCGCGCGCTGCCCACCGTTAGCGTTGCCGAAGAAGGGGACGCGGCGGCGCGGGGCGCGGCGCTCCTGCGCGCCCTCCTGGCCGGGCCCACCCCCCAGGAGAAGGCCCGGGGGCTGACCAGCGCGTTCCCGCCCGGCACCCGCCTGGCCGGATTCCGTCTGGAGCCCGACCGCACCGCCGTCGTCCAACTGGAAGTCCCCCCGGAGGCCCTCTCCCCCCTGGACCCCGCCGCCTTTGAGGCCATGGTCTGGCAACTGGCGGGGACGCTGGAGCCCCTGGGCTGGCAGGACCTGCGGGTCCAGACCCGCGACCCGGCCAGCGGCGACTTCGTCCCCCTGGCGGCCTTCCTCCCAGAGATGCCCGTGCCCCGAAAGGAGGCCCGCCCCCCCCCCCCCCCGGCCCCCCCCCCCCCACCCCCCCACCGGGGGGGGGGGGGGGGGGGGGGGGGGGGGGGGGGGGGGGGGGG
>JACIXS010000290.1 GCA_014360335.1 bacterium
CCCTGGACCGGGTGAATTTAGAGGTGCAAAAAGGAGAGCTTTTCGGGCTTCTTGGGCCAAACGGCGCGGGAAAGACCACGCTCATAAAAATCTTGGCCACCCTTCTTTCTCCCACCTCCGGTCGAGCCTGGGTAGCTGGGGTGGACGTGGTGGAAAACCCTGTAGAAGTCCGGCGGCACATCAACATGGTCACCGGCGGAGAGACCTCGGGCTACGGCCTCCTCACCGTGGAGGAAAACCTCTGGATGTTTTCCCAGTTCTACGGGATCCCCTCACGGGAGGCCCGCCACCGCATTCGCGAGCTTCTCTCCCTCGTGGGCATGGCCGACCGGGCCAAGACCAAGGTCTATCACCTCTCCTCCGGCATGCGCCAAAAAATGAATATCGTGCGGGGTTTCCTCACCGACCCGGAGATCCTTTTCTTGGACGAGCCCACCCTGGGACTGGATGTGCAGACGGCCCGGACCATCCGCGACTTCATCCGACAATGGCTTAAGGAGCACCCGGACCGCACGATCCTCCTCACCACCCACTACATGCACGA
>JACIXS010000291.1 GCA_014360335.1 bacterium
GCTCATGGTAGGCGGAAAGCTCCCGCAGGACCTGGGAGTCGGTGGAGGGGCCGGTCTTGGTCCTGGCGAGCACCGGCAGCTTGAGCCTGCGGTAAAGCACCTCCCGTACCTGGGGCACGGAGTCGGGGTTGAACTCACACCCAGCCAGGGAAAACAACTCCCCCCTTAGGCGCTCCAGCATCACCTCGAGCTCCTTCCCTTGCTCGGTGAGCACCTCAGGGTCAAGGAGCACCCCCCGCCTTTCCATCCAGGCCAAGACCTCGATCAGGGGGACTTCCACCTCCTGGAAAAGACTTAAGAGCCCAGCCTCCCTGAGCTTATCCGTCAGGGGGCGGCGCAGGCGGCAGACCACCTCGGCGTCCTCGGCGGCATAGCGCCCGGCCCGCTCCAGCGGCACCTGGCACATCTCCCCCTCCCCACCCTCCGCCAAGAGCTCCTTGTACGACTGGACCCGTTCGCCAAGCTCCTCCCGCACGATGACCTCCAGGGCATGGGAGGGAGCATGGGGAT
>JACIXS010000292.1 GCA_014360335.1 bacterium
GGGCATGGCCTTAATAGGTTTTCGCTGAATGGTATTCTCTTTTGGTATTCCATAAAGAAAGGAGATTTTAACACCTCAACTAGGCTTTTCTCCCTTATGTTATCTACTGCAAAGTGTACAAAGGCGCAGGGTTCTACATCACCTTTACCGTTTATGTGGAAGTAGTTTCTACCACCAGCTATACATCCACCAGTGTAAGGTCCATCATTCCAGAAATCTGCTACAAATACAGGCTTGTCATTTCTCCAGTGATGTACTGCGCTTCTTACCTTGGCTCTCTCTTCAGGAGTAAGCATAAGGCTGAAGTCAGGGTCTCTACCCACGGGAACATACATAAATACCCATCCGAAGGCAACTCCTTTATCAATTAGATGGTCTATAAATTCGTCACTTGTAATGACATCTATATTCTTACGTGTTGCAGTAATGGAAAATCCAAATATAGCTCCGTTCTCTCTTAGTAAGTCCATTGCACGCATCACTTTAGCATAGACTCCTTTACCACGTCTTTCATCGGTCTCCTTTTCAAAGCCTTCTATACTTATTGCAGGGGCAATATTGCCTAATTCTACAATCCTCTTTGCCATCTTCTCGTCTATAAGTGTTCCGTTAGTATAGGTATGGAACAAGACATCATCGTGCTTCTCTACTATTTCTAGGAATTCTTTACTGAGGAAAGGTTCTCCGCCGGACACTGTTATAAAGTAGATACCTAGCTCTTTTGCCTCCCTTATTATTCTGTCCATCAAATCTTTACCTAAACTAAAGTGTTGTTGATATTCACCAGCCCAGCATCCGATACATCTAAGGTTACAACTTGTTGTTGGGTCTATAAGGATAAACCAAGGTATATGTATACCGAGTTTCTCACTCATCTCTATCTGCCTAGGAACCCCTAGAAATACTGCATTGACAAAGAAGTCTACAAACATCTTAGTCCTAACATTTGGATGAGTATTCTTTAATAGCCTTATAGCAAACTCCCTCTGAGGAGTATCGTTAAGTAAAAGATTTGCTACCTGTTCTAGCTGTTTTTTGTGCCACTCTGCCTTTA
>JACIXS010000293.1 GCA_014360335.1 bacterium
CTAAATATAGCTAAGGAAGATAGAGGAGGATTCTATGATAAAAGATGACAGTTTACGTGCCGAAATCTTAGTGGAAGCACTACCTTATATAAAAAAGTTCTGGAATAAGATAGTAGTAATTAAATATGGTGGTAGTGCTATGGAAGATAAACAACTGGAGAAACTAATTATAAAAGACATAATTTTATTACGTTACATAGGGATGAAACCGGTTATTGTTCATGGTGGTGGTCCAGAAATTTCTCAAGAAATGAAAAAACTGAACAAGGTTCCTCAATTCATCAATGGCTTAAGAGTTACTGATCGTGATACTATGGACATTACTGAGATGGTTTTAACAGGAAAGATTAATACTCGTCTGGTTGCTGAGATAAATTTATGTATTTCTGAAGATCAGGGTAATGGCATCAAAGGGATTGGTCTCAGCGGAGAAGATGCACAACTGCTTATGGTAAAAAAATATGACACTATTGATTTAGGCTATGTAGGGGAAATCCAAAAGATTAATCCAGAGATATTATTTTTACTTTTAGAAAAGGATTATATCCCCGTTATTGCCACTATCGGTGTTGATGCCAGTGGAGAGAGGTTTAACATTAATGCAGATACAGTAGCTGGAGAAATAGCGGCTGCTTTACAGGCAGAGAAGTTAATCTATCTTACTGATGTGGAAGGAGTCTTTAGAAAATTGGACGATACCAGTTCACTAATCAGCAGTTTAAAGATGGAGGAAGCCAGAGAATTGCTGAAATCCGGACAAATCCAGCATGGTATGATTCCTAAGATAAAATCAGCCCTAAAAGCGTTGGAAGGAGGTGTAAAGAAGGTT
>JACIXS010000294.1 GCA_014360335.1 bacterium
ACTGTTCCTGCCAATCTCCAGGAAAAGGTCTCAAGTCATATGGAACAAAAGAATTGAGATACCTTTCTCTATATCCATCTGGAGCAACAAATCTATTCATATCGTTCTGATGATGTGGCTCTAAATAAGAGACGACTAGAAAGAATGGATTATCATGTGTCTGCTCAATAAAGTTTATAACTCTCTCTGTTAATGCATCTACCCTATAACCATCAATGTGTATAAGTTTACCATCTTTATCATAAAGATTTGTATCGTAAGGGTGAGATGTAAACTCTAGAAGGTTAGCAACCTCCCAATAATCTTTAAAACCTGCTCTATACTCTGGGGGAACATAACCAGGACCAAGTTCATCAGGAGACAGATGCCATTTACCAATATAACCAACCTCGTATCCTGCCCTCTTAAAACAATGAGCTAAAGTATTGTCTTCTACTTTAAGTCCTAGTCCATTTCTCCATACACCATGAGTAGTTGCGTATTGACCTGTAAAGATGCAAGCCCTAGCAGGAGCACATACAGGCTGATTTGTAAATGCACAATTAAATATAGTCCCCTCTCTGGCTAAAGCATCTATATTCGGTGTTAAGTTTAGAGGACTTCCATATACACCTACCGTATCCCATCTCTGTTGGTCAGTAAAAAATACTAAAACATTCGGTCTTTTCTCTGCCATCAGTAACTCCTCCGCAAATTTATATTTTATCCCAGAACCTTAGATACTTCTCTTGGGTCCCGATAGATTTGAGAAACTCAAAGAGTTTCCTATGGATTTCGATAGCAATATCTTTACGCTCATCTATAAGATTTACACTTTCTCTTGGGTCTTCCTTTATATAATAAAGTTCAGACTTGACCTCTCCTAGAGGATGCTGTTCTCTTTGGATGCCATCAACTATACTTGTAAATGAAGGTTCTTTAACAGCTTCAGGATTTCCAGCATATATAAGTCTCCACTCATCTGTAGTTACTGTAATTCTCTGCCCTGCAACGGGACCATATATGATAGCAGGAGATGTAACAGCAAAATCTCTTATAGACTTGATTTCTCCTTTAATAATTGGTAAGAAGCTCTTACCATGCATAGTTCCAGGGTCCTCTATTTTCAAAAGCTCTAAAATAGTTGGCATTATATCTGGTGGCTGGACAAAGGCACTACACCTCCAACCACCTTTAGTGTTTGGTATCTTGACTATTAATGGTATATGAGCTACCTCTTCGTAAAGCGGGGCTAAGCCATGATAGTTTTTCTCTTCTAGAATGATGCTCTTACCGGTAAGGTTATGTTCACCGTGATAAAATCCATGGTCAGTGGTAAATATCACAGCTGTATTATCAAACAAGCCTAGGTCTTCTATCTTAGAGAGTAATCTTCCAACCCATCTATCTACTAATGTTACCTCTCCAGCGTATAGTGCTCTCATATGTTTTAGTTCTTCCTGAGTAAGATAATCTGCCAGTCCATATCTTGGGTATATAACCTCTTCACCTTCATACCCAGGGTCATACATATCTACATACCATCTGGGAGGGTCCCAGGGCTCATGAGGGTCAAATGTATCTACATACAAGAAGAATCTCTCTTGTTTATAATTCTTCTCTAGCCACCTTATAGCTGTTTCCATCGTTTGGGCGACAAAGTAATCTGATTCATATCTTCTCCAAGATGTATTTCTTAGATAATGAACTACTGCATCATAAGGATTTCTCAACTTCTTTGGATCACAGGGGAATTTAATATCTATCGGATCAGTGTTATGTCTATCATTCTCCTGACCTCTTATCCACTCCCAACCATAAAATCCTCTCTGAAAATTATACCCATCCTTTAAAATATGAGGAGTATCTGCTATTAACATAGTCATATATCCTGCTTTATTCAAGACTTCAGCTAATACTACCTCATTCTGAGGCAGAGGCGCCCAATCTCGATAGGTAAAGGTAAATTTCCCCGTAAATAGGTCAAGTCTATTCGGTACTGTTGGGAATGACCCCGCATAAGCATTGTCAAAGATAATAGCAAATTTTGCAAACTTGTCTATATTCTCAGTATGGACCCAATTATTCCCATAACAGCCAAGGAAATCTCTTCTAAGCGTGTCAGAAACTATTACAATAACATTCATAATCTAGCCCTCCTTTCTAAATAACATAAAGGGGGATTAGGATTTTATTATCCCTATATCCCCCTTTAAAAATCTTATATTACTTCTGCTTTAAGAAGAACTGCTCTGGTCTATATCTGGCTAGATAGACCCAGTCCCAGGCAAGCAATCCACCTTCAGGTATATTTCTAAGGTTATTCTTAGCTATCACTGGCCAGGGTTGGAGTCCTACCGTACCAATACCCCAAAGATTCTCTACAAAAAGTCTTAACATCTCTTTTCCAGCTTCAATCTGTTTCTTTTCATCCAGTGAAGTCTGCACGGTCTCCCACAGTCTAATGGCTCTTTTAACCTCCTCTGGAGGTTCCTCTCCAGATTTACCAGAAGTAGTGTACCAAAGAGCCCATTGAGGGCCAGTAGAAAATTCCCATTGATTAGGCACAAAGTGCCAAGGATTTAAGATCCATAATGGGTCTGAACACTGACCAGTATGCCAAATAGTAGCATCAAAGTCTCCTGCTTGACGTCTAACTTGGAGTAAACTTCTCTCAAGTTGTCTTGATGTAGTCTTTACTCCAACCTTACTCCAATAGCTTTGAACTAATTCAACGATGGAAATCTTAGCTGGACCACCCTCACCTGGCCAAAAGTCAATAGTGATC
>JACIXS010000295.1 GCA_014360335.1 bacterium
TGTCCAGCAGATGCGATATCATATTTTGGAGATAAGGAGGGAAAGTAGAATGGCTAAAAAGGGTGTAATCTTATGTGTATGTCAAGGGACCTGCCCATCTTTTCAGCAGATGAATATCTTTGAAGTCTTAAATACCTTAAGACGTGAAAAGCTTGTCGATTTTGTTGCTATCCATCCACAACTCTGTGCAGATGACGGAGATACATTCTTCAATGTCTTCCTAGCAGGAGCAAAAGATAGTGTAGAGAAATTAGTAGTAGCTGGATGCGACCCTAATATGCAGAAGAAGATGTTTAGAGACGCTTTTGAAGCTACAGGTTTTGATAAAGCCAAACATACTGGTGTAGACATTCGTAATATGACTACTGAACAAGCTGTAGAAGCCATAAAGAAAGTTCTATGAT
This sequence comes from bacterium, assembly GCA_014360335.1. Lineage (GTDB taxonomy): Bacteria > DUMJ01 > DUMJ01 > DUMJ01 > DUMJ01 > DUMJ01. The sequence goes on from JACIXS010000295.1 coordinate 405, forward strand.
CCTAGGTATAGATACTGGTGGAACTTATACAGACTCTGTCCTCTTAGATGAGGGCAGAGTCTTTTCTAAGGGGAAGGCTCCTACAACTCACTATGATCTTACAAAGGGGATAAGAGAAAGTATCAATAAGCTTGAAAGGTCTCTCTTTCCAAATGTTTCTGCTGTAATACTCTCTACTACTTTAGCAACAAATACTATCGTTGAGATGAGGAGACTCGAAAGGGTAAAAGAAATCTTAATTGGATACGACAAGGATTTCTTTTTAAAGAATATCCAGAACAGACCTGGCTGGTTAGAGTTTGAATTTATCTCGGGAAGTATAGATACTACAGGAGAGGAAATACTTCCTCTAGATACAGAAGCGATAAAGAGATTACCTGAAGTGAAATATCCGATAGCGATATCTGGTTATATGAGTCCTATAAATCCAAAATATGAATTAACCGCTAAGGAGATTCTAAAATCAAAGACAAGGTATCCTGTAGTATGCGGTAGTGAACTTTCAGGAGAGTTAAATTCGATAAAAAGGGCTATAACTACCGCTCTTAATGCCTCTTTGATTCCATCTATATCAAACTTTATATCTGATGTAAGAAAGGTCCTGATAGAGGTAGGGATCAATTCAAAGATATTTATAGTAAATGCGGATGGTTCCATAACAGACGTAGAATCAGCAATGGAAAAACCTATAAAGACAGTCCTTTCTGGTCCAGCAAGTAGCACCTTAGGAGGATTTTTCCTCTCTAATGTAAAGGACGGAATCATTATAGATATGGGAGGGACAACTACCGATATATCTCTTATAAAAGACTCGATGCCAATCATTTCAAATGAAGGAGCAAAGGTTGGCACTTGGGACCTTCTATTATCATCTCTAAAGATGAGAACCATCGGATTAGGAGGAGATAGCAGGATATACTATCTTAAAAATGGTATAGAAGTAGGGCCCATAAGGGTTATCCCTATCTCCGTTTTAGGCAAGATGTATCCAGAAATAAAGAGAAAGCTGAAAACGACGCATAACTCTTCTCTTGTCCCTCCAAACGAGTTTATCCTTAAAATTAGGGAACCAAATTTTGAATTGAATGATATAGAAGAAAGACTCTTAAAGAGTATAGATAGGGAACCAGTTTCTCTAGAAGAGGCTACAAGGATATGCGGTTTAAGTCATCCGTATATACTAGATTCCGCTATCCACAGGCTAGAAGAGATGGGAGTAATCATAAGGGCTGGGCTGACTCCAACAGATATACTTAACTACCTTGGCGAGAGCGAAATAGGGGACCCAAGTATTAGTTCTAAAGCTATTTTTGCATTCTCTAGTGATAAAGATTTTCCAAAACTTATTAAAAGACTTATAGTTAGAAAAATTGCTACTGAGATACTTAGATACTTATTAGCTTTAGAATACAATGATGATAAAATAGATGGACTTCTAAGTAAAATTATAGTTGATAGTTTCGACAGAAGATCCAATCTTTTAGAGACCTCAATAAGGATTCCGTTTCCTATAATAGGAGTAGGCGCCCCTGTAAAGAGCTTCATCTACGAAGTAGCCAAGATCCTACATACAACTGCTATAGTGCCGGAACATTACGAGGTGGCTAATGCAATTGGAGCAGGATGGGGAAGAGTATTAAGGTCTCTAGAGTTAGAGATAGACCCTATAGTATCATCTGCAGAGATAAAAGGTTATCGAATAGTAGGACTAGATAAAAGGTTTGAAACTTACGAAGAAGCAGAATCATTTACAATCAAGTATGGAACAGAACTCCTAAAGTCTCAAATGAAAAATCTTGTCGGCGAAGATATTAATATAGATATAGAATCCCTGTCTAGCAATAATGAAGATATCTCTGTAAGAAAGATAAGGTTTTTGGGAATAGGGAGGATAAGATAGTATAATAGTAATAAAAGTCCCATAGATAAGGAGGTTTCCTATGCTTAAAGCCAAGATGTTTTTAGACTATGAGTATAGAGTCGGAAAGCTAGACAGGAGAGTCTTTGGCTCTTTTATAGAACATCTAGGTAGGGCTGTCTATACAGGTATATACGAACCAACTCATCCTTCTAGTGACGAGGAAGGCTTTAGAAAAGATGTAATAGAACTAGTCAAAGCATTAAATACTCCTATAATAAGATATCCAGGTGGAAATTTTGTCTCAGGCTACAACTGGGAAGATGGTGTAGGACCTAAAGATAAAAGACCAAAGAGGTTAGATCTAGCTTGGAGAAGTATAGAGCCCAATGAGGTCGGCATAAATGAATTTGTAAGCTGGTCTAAAAAAGTTAACTCCGAGGTTATGATGGCAATAAATCTAGGGACAAGAGGTATAGATGATGCTAAGAATATTGTTGAATACTGCAACTATCCTGGTGGGACATACTATAGTGACCTAAGGATATCCCATGGGATAAAGGAGCCTCACAAGATAAAGGTCTGGTGTCTTGGTAACGAGATGGATGGCCCATGGCAGATTGGGCACAAAACAGCGGTAGAGTATGGGCGTCTAGCAGTAGAATCAGCTAAGGTGATGAAATGGGTCGATCCAACTATAGAATTAGTGGTATGTGGTAGTTCTAATCCATGGATGCCAACATATCCAGAGTGGGAATACACGGTGTTAGACCTTACGTATGAATATGTAGACTATATATCGATGCACATATATTATCGAAAGAGGCCAGAGGATGATACATTAACTTTCGTAGCAAAATCTATAGAGATGGATAATTTTATAAAGACGGTAGCAAGTGTCTGTGATGTTATAAAAGCTAAAAAGAGAAGCAAAAAGACGTTGAACATATCTTTTGACGAGTGGAACGTTTGGTATCATTCTGCTGAAAAAGACAGGAAAGTCGAACCCTGGCAATTTGCTCCTCCTCTCTGTGAAGAGGACTATACTGTTGAGGATGCCATTCTATTTGGCAGTATGCTAATTACACTCTTAAAGAATGCTAATAGGGTAAAGATAGCCTGCCTCGCACAGCTCGTCAATGTGATAGCTCCAATAACTACTCAGCCAGGAGGAATCGCTTTTAAGAGGACAATCTATTATCCATTTATGCATGCATCCAATATGGCTAAAGGAGACGTTTTACTCACTAAGGTTGTCTCGCCAAAGTATGATTGTAAATTATACACAGATGTCCCTTATGTGGAAGGAGTAGCGGTATATGATGAGGAAAGTAAGGGCTTAGTAGTATTTGCTATAAACAGGTCTCTTGAAGAATCTACTCTACTTGAAATTAATATAGCAGGAGATACCAAATACTCTAGGGCTGAGCATATAGTCTTAAGGGACGATGACATATACGCAAGTAACACCCTTTCAAATCCTGATAGGGTAAAACCCCAGTCTTCTATCTTTGAGATAAAGGAGAGTAAGAAGATAGAGATAGAACTACCGAAGTTTTCTTGGAATGTATTAAGGTTTACACCCTCATAAACTTCCACTTACCTGAGTTAAACCTAGAGTAGATTACTATGGCTCTTATTACTTGGTCAAACGCTATAGCTAACCAGGCACCTGTAAGGCCCCAATTGAATACCATCACGAATAGATAAGATAAGGCAACCCTCATACCCCACATACCAAGCATAGTTGAATATAAGGGGAAGCGGGTATCTCCCGCTCCCCTTAATGCTCCTGCTAAAATAAACTGGGTAGATTGGGCTGGCTGAATTGCTGCTATAATTCTAAGACAAGTCCTCCCCTGCTCTATGATAGAGCTATCATTTGTATAGAGCATTATTAGGTATCTTCCAAAGAAGAAGATTATAAAAGCGGTTACTCCTGCAACCATCATCCCTATTAATCTTGTTTGCCTAGCGCTTTCTTCTGCTATATCAGGTTTCTTTGCACCTAATAGTTGCCCCACCAGAGTAGTAGCTGCCATAGAGAATGCCTGCCCTGGCATAAACGATAGCGATTGTATATTCATTGCTATTTGATGAGTTGCAAATGGAACTGTTCCCAGCTCTGCTATTATTCTTACAAACGCCAGTTGCCCTGACCTAAGGACAAACTGTTCTATTGCAGAAGGTACACCGATATTTAGAATCCTTCTTATAATACTACCATTCAAACGGTAACTCTCCTTTAATGACAGCTTAACTATCGCCTTCCCATTGTATAAAACATAGAGTAGTATACTCATACTGATAAATCTGGCGATAGAGGTTGCTATTCCAGCCCCAGCTACCCCTAATGCTGGTGCGCCAAATTTACCAAATATAAGTATGTAATTCCCGATCACATTTGTAAGATTAGCTACCGTATCAGCAATAAGGGGAGTCTTCATATCTCCAGAACCTCTCAGTATGGCACCAATAATCATTGCAATAACATTAAACGGCATCCCTATAGAAATGACTCTCATATATGTTATACCAAGCACTAATACATCTGGTTCTGCTCCCATACCCTTTTCAATCTGTGGGGCAAAGATATACAAAAGCATAGATATGCCTATCCCAAAAAAGATACTTACTACTAAACTCTGCTTCGCTACATTCTTAGCACTTTGTATATCCTTTGCCCCTACAAAGCGGGCTACTAGAGCGGTAGTCCCTACAGTAAGAGCCATAAATACAGAGATGATAAGGAAGTTGGGTTGATTTACCATACCTACTGCGGATATAGCAGAAGGACCCAATCGACCAACCATAATCATATCCGCAATACCAACAAAACTGATAAGGAACATATTGAGGAGTGCTGGTAAAGATAGAGATACTACCTTAGACCTAATATGTTTTTTATCCAAAGATTCAGGCAATATGCGGTGTGGTCTCTCCTTTTTCTCTGATAGCTCTTCAACTTCCAGAGTCTCTCTTGTCTTCACCTTTGTCCTCCTTCAATACTTTACGTAGTTTTATTAATGCCTCTCTTATTTCATCCCTTTCTATCTCATCTAGAAGGTTAAGCGCCTTATTTAGAACCTCAAGCTTTTCTCCCTGAATCTTCTCTAGTAAGGCGATCCCTTCTTCGGTTATCTCCAGAATCACTACTCTCCTATCTTCTCTACTCCTCACTCTAACTACTAGATTATTATCTTCAAGTCTATCTACAAGCTCTGTTACAGTGCTAGAGGAAAGATATAATAATTCGCATAGGTCTCCCATTGTAGGACGTTTATCTCTTATTATCTTCAGAGCCCTATATTGGAGAGGAGTAATATTATACTTCTCCATCAACCTTCTATTCTTGCTCTTTACTAGAGCCAATATATCACTTAATAAGACATCAATCTCTTCGTTCATCTTACTTTTCGTATTCCGAAAATTTTGGTTAAGAAGATTTTATAAAAATTTTAACTGTTTGTAAAGAGAGTTCTACATCTGTAATTGTTGCACAGATGGTTGAGGAGTTTAAAGGCTACCCCAATGTTTCAAAAGTCTTCATACTTTTTAATATCTCTAGGGGTAAAAATAAACAGGGGGGACAAGAGGGGCTGGAACTTATCAACCATTTCTGCAAGAATCACCTACATCTTTTTTCTCTTTCTTAAGATATGATATCCTATAATCTTAAAGAGTGATTCTCTTATCCTTGGATATTTTACATTAGAAACTATAGAATTTATATACCTTTTATCCTCTTCTGTCAGGTCATCTAGGCTTAAATCATTTTTGAATCTGATTTGAAACGAATATACCCTAAACTTTATCTCATTAATTGGTATATCAACCTCTTTACTCAACTTTTCTATAATCTCAGAGGAATAAGCTGAAAGTTCGGTACTATGTGTTCCTGAAGGAACATTGACGAAGAGAACACCGTCCTTATAGTATGCTACCTGGGTAAATTTGGCCATATCCTCACCAACTACCCTCTTCCACACTATGGGGAGAAAAGAATACTTACGTAATGGTAAAGACAGCAGTATGCTAGAAAGACTCTTCATCAATAACATCCCCTTTATCTATACTAAAAATTGTCCCATGTCCTCCAATCTCTTTCCTATAAATCATAGATGCAAATAGTTGAGGCGATTCATCTTCTATTGCAGATAGAATAATCCTACTATTCTTATCATCAAGTCTATTTAGAAATTCATCTATAATTAATACTGGCTTATAACCTTTCAGTTCCCTTATCAATTCTAGCTGTGCAATCTTCAAAAGAAAGAGTATCACCTGGACCTCTCCATTAGAGGCAAAACTCCTACTATCCCTACCGTCTATCTTTATAAGTACATCTTCTCTATGGGGTCCAACAAGAGTTAAACCTATAGCTTCCTCTTTTGCCCTAGAGGAATTAAACCTTTCTCTATAAATCTTTAAACTTTCATCTACATTCTCTGTCATATAAGAAGATTCTATTCTTACATCTATCCCAAATCTTTCCCTTTCTCTCTTTAGATATTCATTATATATGGATATAGATCTGTGTCTACCTATTATTATCTTTTCTCCAAGCTCAATCAGTAGTTCGGTAAGAGAGTCTAGAAGTCTTCTATCAAAATCCTTAGTCCGTAATATCTTGTTTCTTCTTATTAGTGTATCTCTATATCTATTTAATACAAAATAATATTCAGTGTCAATGTCCACAGTAAATTCATCAAGAAATGCCCTCCTCTTATCTGGACTTCCCGTTACTATCTCATAATCCTTATCAAAGATAGAGACAGTATAAAAAGAACCTAAGTATCTCTTAAGTGGAACTATCTTACCATTTATAGAAAATGCCTTTTCCCCATCAAACTTTATCTGAGTAACCAGCTTAGATATTCTACCATCATCATAAGAGACCTCTCCTCTAACCCAGGTAAAGGGCTCACCCCACTTTACAGCATCGGTGTCCTTTTTTCCTCTCTTCAATTCACCATTAGACAAAAAATATATAGCTTCTAAGAGGTTCGTCTTTCCAGCCCCGTTAGGACCAATAAATATATTTATATGGGGATCAAATCTTAATAGTAGGTGCGAATAATTTCTGTAAGAGAAGAGCTCGATACCATTAAGTATCATAAGACCTTTCTCTTGACGATAAAGTCCCCTTGTCCTTCAACACTTACTATATCGTTCTCCTTTAATTTCTTTCCCCTCTGGGTCTCTACCTTACCATTTACAGAAACAAGACCTTGCTGTATAAGTATCTTAGCTTCTCCACCTGTTTGGACAATATTTGCCCATTTCAAAAATTGTCCCAACGTTATCGTCTCTGTAAATATATAGACCTCTTTCATTCTGACTCCATTGGCATAGTTACATATATAAAGTCAGGGTCATTATCAAATGTAAACAAAGCTGGATCTTTTTCTCCAGATATCTTTAAGGTAACCATACCTTCGTCAGTAGATAGAAAATCTGTTATATAATTGGCAGAGAATATTACATCTATCTCATCCCCATCCGTATCTACAGACAGCTCATCAAATACTACCCCAATATGAGACTTAGCACTTAAGATAAGCTTTCCTTTTCTTATACTAAATTTTACTGCATAATCTTCTTCTCTAGAGATAGGTAGTATCCTTTTTATAGATTCTCTCAGGACATCTCTATCTAATCTTACCGAAGATATAAACTCAGAAGGTATCACTCTCTCATACTGTGGGAAGTTCCCATCTATTATAGATGTAACTAAACTAATACCACTACTTCTAAGTCTTACTTTAGAGTTAGAAAAGTCTATAACTATTTCTTCATCTAGCTCAGCAGAGGTAAATGTCTCTAAGCTAAGTGCAGGAAGTATTACGCTACTTCCAATATCCTCTATAGAAATCTTCTTCACCGCTAACCTATTTGCATCAGTGGCTACTAATCTTACCTCATCTTCTCTAGAATCTATAAATATCCCAGATAATACAGGTCTTACGTTACTCTTATCTACAAAGGGAGAGACCTTTCTTACTGCAGACTTAAGGATCTCTGACCTTAGAAATATCTCTCTTTCAGGGAGAAACTCTTCTGGAAGTGGGAAGTCTAATAGATTTTGTGTTGGTATATGATAGATAGTATCTCCTGCCTTAATATTAAGTGTCTTATCTTCCATGATACCAATGATGGACTCTGAGGTAAGGCTATCTATAATATCTCTAAACAACTTTGCAGATACAAGAAAGCTTTGGGAATCATCCGTATTACAGTAGACAAGTGCCTCTATACTCATCTCTATATTTGTTGCGTAAAGGTAAAGTTTATCTGGAGTCTCAGTTCTTATCAGGATAGAACCAAGACTGTCTTTGGTGCTTCTTGATGGAATAATCTTTGTTACTATTTGGGTCTTCTTTTCTAATTCTTTTCTATTACACACAAATTGCATTTTCTACCTCCTGTGGAAATACTAATATCTCTACTATATGTTTTTAAAAACCTTAGTAGCAATAATAGGGCGGTTTGTACTGTGGATAAAATTTATAAACTCTTCTATTATTTACTATGGAGCCTGTGGATAAAGTTGTGGATAACTTTAAAGTTATCCACAGGTTATCCACAAAATTAACAGGTTTAAAAAAGTTATCCACATTATCCACAACTTATACCCTGATAAACCTGTTAATAAGTTGATTAATAGTCCTAGCAATCTCTGGGTCTTGCCTAATAATTTCTTTAATCTTTTCGTAAGCATATATAACTGTAGAATGGTCTCTTCCTCCAAATTCTCTTCCTATTGTTGGTAATGAAGCATTAGTAAGTTCTCTTGCTATATACATAGCTACCTGTCTTGGGAATGCTGACTCTCTTGTTCTTCTCTGTCCCCTCATCTCATCTATGGATATCCCATAATATTCTGCAACTACCTTTTGTATCTCAGGTATTGTTGCTGGATGTTTCTTCTCCTTACTATCGGTAAATAATGAGGCGAGACATTCCTGGGCTAGTTCAAGAGTTATTGGTCTTTTTGTTAGAGATGCAGATGCGATGACCTTTATAAGGGCCCCCTCAAGTTCTCTTATATTTGAGACAACCTTTTCTGCGATAAAGTTTATTACCTCATCTGGAACAGATATGAGGTCTAGTTCAGCTTTTTTTCTGAGGATAGCTATTCTAGTCTCCAGGTCTGGAGGTTGAATATCTACAGTAAGTCCCCATTCGAACCTAGAGATAAGTCTCTCCTCTAATGTTGGTATCTCTTTTGGAGGACGGTCACTAGAGATTACTATCTGCTTTCCTGCCTCATATAGAGCATTAAAAGTATGGAAAAACTCCTCTTGTGTTGTCTCTTTCCCCGCTAAGAAATGTATATCGTCTATCAATAGTAAGTCTACATTTCTATACTTTCCTCTGAACTCTACTGTTGTATGGTCTCTTATGGAGTTTATAAGTTCATTAGTGAAACGTTCAGATGAGATATAGACAACCTTTAACCCTGTCCTTTTTGATATTACATAGTGTCCTATCGCCTGCATCAGGTGAGTTTTACCTAGTCCAACCCCTCCGTATATAAAAAGGGGATTGTATGCCTTGCCAGGATTTTCTGCAACTGCAACAGCAGCAGCATGAGCCATTCTATTTCCGCTTCCTACTACAAAAGTGTCAAATGTATACCTACTGTTAAGTTGGGGAACATCTTGATCTACCTGTTCTGTTTTTGTCTTACTAGAGGTGGTAGTTTCCTTTTCTATGATAGATTCGTCCACAATAATCTTTACATTAATTGTTCTTCCGGCAAGTGCTGAAAGTGTACTTTTTAAGGTTGGGAATAGTCTACTCTCTAGCCATTCCTTAGCGAATGTGTTAGGAACAGCTATTATAGCTACATTATCCTTTATCTCTATAAGCTTTGCTGTTTTAAGCCAGGTCTCAAAACTAGCTGGACTCAAAACAGGTTCCAACTCTTCAAGTAGACTATTCCATATTATTGATATCTCTGACATCTGCTCCATATTATATCCCTCCCACTTATAAGAGGATTTTACTATAAAATATATGGTAGAGTAAAGGTAGGGTAATTTTACAAAATGCCCTGAATTGTGTTCAATACTTATATTATAATTAGCCAAAAAGGAGGTTTTTGTCTATGAAAGCGGTGATAATAATGGGATCAAAGTCTGACCTTGAATGGTCTAAGAAGATAGTTGATACACTAAAGACCTTCGGGATTGAATCTGTTGTTAGAATAGCCTCTGCACATAAAACTCCTTTGAAGGTATTAGAGATTATAAAGGAGTATGAAGAAGACGATGTTGTATTTGTGACTGTTGCAGGTAGAAGTAATGCCCTTAGTGGATTTGTCGATGCAAATACATTTAGACCTGTTATAGCATGTCCTCCATACAGTGACAGATTTGCCGGAATGGATATCCTTTCAACATTAAGGATGCCTTCTGGTGTCTCTCCTCTGACAGTTTTAGAGCCGGAACAGGCTGGCCTTGCGGTTGCAAAGATATTTGCATTAAAGGATAGAGAATTAGTAGAGAAGGTGAAGTCTTATCAGGAAGGGATACGCTCTGAGATAGATAGGGAAGATAAGAATATTTTAGGAGGCTAACTTGTTTATTATTAGAAAACGATAATTATCTTGACAGGACAGCATAGACATCATATAATCTTATGCGGTTGGTTACAGAACCCAGAGCTTCCTGTTCTTTGGCCCTGGAGAGCGGTCACTACTCATACTGTCGCTCTACAGATAATGGAGAGGAATCCTTACTACTGGAAGATAGACCCTGCAGGCAACCAACTCCCGTATATAGATAGAATAACTCATGTCTTAGTAGAGAACAATGAGATGATTGTTATGAAGGCTTTAGCTGGGGAATTGGACTATCAGGAAAGGGGTATAGGTATCTCTGACTATACCCTTCTTATGGAGAATAGAGCTAAGGGAGATTATAGGGTAGTAATGTGGAAGCAGGGAGTTGGTGCGGATAATGCACTATATCTAAATCAGAATGTAAAGGACCCTGTGCTCCGTAAGATATTTGAAGATAGGAGATTCAGGCAGGCGTTATCTATAGCTATAAACAGAGAAGAGATCTGGAAACTAGTTTATCTAGGATTTGGTAAACCTAGACAGGCTTCACTTATAAGTGGAGTTGCTTTTTATGACCCTGAATGGGAAAAGATGTGGGCAGAGTATGACCCTAAAAAGGCTAATGAAATTTTAGATAGAATAGGTCTTAACAAGCGAGATAAGGATGGATTTAGGTTAAGACCTGATGGTAAGACACTTTCTATTACTATCGATTTTGCTAGTGGTTCAGCTACTATACCAGATGTTCTCCTATTAATAAAGAAGTACTGGGAGAATATAGGTGTAAAGGTCTCTATAAGACCTTTGGAGCGTTCTCTTTATACTACTAGATGTCAAACTGGAGATATCGAGGTAGGTGTATGGAGTTTTGATAGAAATGTAGCAGTACTTTCTGATCCTGGGAGACTTCTTGGAACAACAACTGACGGACCATGGGCTCCTTTATATGCCTTGTGGTATACCTCTGGTGGGAAGAGTGGCGAAGAACCAAAAGGCGATATAAAGAAGATATACGAACTCTGGGATAAGGTAAAGTCATCTCCTGACGAAAGAATTAGAGATAGATATTTTAAAGAGATTGTTAACCTCCATAAAAGAAATATCTGGATAATAGGATTTGTTGGAGAATTACCACAGCCTGTAGTTGCAAAGAACAATCTTAAGAATATAGTTGATGGTATCCTCTGGGACGATACTACAAGGTCCCCTAAGAATGCTAGACCTGAACAGTTTTTCTTTAAGAAGTAAATGAGAAGGGGAGGCCCTTTAAGGGTCTCCCTTAAATTTTTATATTTACAGGTGTTTTTCTTTCTTGGATTTTCAGAGTTTAATCTTCTTTGTTCATAATTAATTTATTGCCAGATATAATAATATCGGTGTTTTGGCAGAACTATTTTGAGTGTCATCAATCAGTGTTATTCTATCTTATTACTATTCTTTGGTAGTATATTGAAGTTATTTTATTG
>JACIXS010000296.1 GCA_014360335.1 bacterium
TGCCTAATAGTATACCAGTTATCCATGATAGAAATGTAGAAACCATTAATAGTCCTATAGTCCAAGGGAGAGATGTTCTGATAACATCCATAACTGATGTAGGGAAAAGTGAAAGAGAAGGCCCAAGGTCTCCTAAGAGTAGATGCTTCCAAAAGTTTACATATTGCTGAAGGATTGTCCCCTTTAATCCATAAAGATCTTTCAGTGTTTCAATCATTTTGTTTATGGCATCAGGGTCTATATAAGAATAAGCTGTTACCCTATTGAGAGTAGTCTGAATAGGGTCCATAGGAGTGAATCTAGGAATAATGAAGACTACTGTTATCCCAACAAAGACTACAATTAACCATTGGAAAAGTCTAGATATAATATATTTCGTAAGATTCTCCACCTACTGAATTCCTCCTTATTTAAAATTATCCCCCAAGAAGAGCAAACCTTCTCCTTGGGGGCATTTAATGATCCTCTATACTACTTTCTTCCTGTAGATGTTATATATGGAAGTACAAACTTTCCACCAATAAACCAATAACAAGGCTGACCATATGGATTTTCAGCGGTTGGGAAATTAGTCCAGTAATAGGTATCAAATGTAACAAATTTCTTGAAACTTAATGTTGGTATAGCAAACATTTCCTCGGTGCAGAGCTTTAACCAATCTCTTACTATAGCTACATTCTTAGGATCGGTTGGCGGCATGGCTTCCATTTTATCTATCAATTCGTCAACTTTAGCCGATTTTATTCTGAGATAATTACCTGTAGTTTGTAATTCTCCCGTTGGTTTGTAATATCTAGAATGTAAGAAGTATGCATATGGCCATTTATCTATAACAGCACTAGCACCACTCCCTGCAGCCATTCCCCAACTTGACGTGCAGATAAAATCTCCCATATTCTGTCTGGTATAATATGGATTTCTCTCTAGACTTTCTATATCTACATCTATGCCAAATTTCTTCCATTGATCAGCAGCTCCAATGGCTAGTCTAAAGACATCTACTTCATCCGGAGCGGCGATTATTGTTATTTTCCAAGGCTTACCATCTGGTAGTAGCCACTTGCCATCTTTATCTTTCTTAAATCCATGCTTTACTAGGAGCCTCTCTGCTACGTCAGGAGCATATTTCCACCAACCAATGC
>JACIXS010000297.1 GCA_014360335.1 bacterium
ATTAAGAATGGGTGGGACGTTAGTTATGGTCGGAGTTTTCACAGAACCTACTAAAAATTTTCTCTTAGATAGGATCTTTAGAAAAAATATAACAATAATACCATCTAAAGGTCCTTCGCCTTTACTTAGCCCTCAAGGAGAGCCTCTTATATGGAGAGATATAAAAGATAAGGTTATAATACCAGAGTTAATCTATGAGGTTTTCCCTGTAGAAGATGCAGAAAAAGCTTTCTATTCTCAAGCTTACGGTGATGTAGCAAAAGCAGTCATAAGATTTGATTAGAATTAAACTTTAGATCGAATTATATTCTATATCTTCTTTTAGTCTTATGATGAAACCTATCTCTCTTTCTTCGAGAAACTTTATAAACTCACTAAACCCAAAATTCTCTGTCTGCTATAAGGAATAGATCTACCTTTAAAAGGAAAAGAGGCAAATAATAACTTAATGTTGTAACCATCTAAAGAAGTAAAGTCTATTATTACGTACCTTGTATTAATTTTCTCTAGGATAAATCTAGAAAATGCTATGTAACAGTCTGTATAAGAGATCTGCAATTCATGGAAGAATCCCCAAATTCTGTTAACCTTAGATTGCTTCTGTGCTTTTATAGGTAAATATAATGCGGCTCCTCTCATGAATAAGGACTTAGCTTTTTAAAAATAACATAACTAATCAGGACAATGTTCTTGGCGGGTCTGTCAAGAAACTAGTGTAAATTCTCCGGTAGGGTCTGTCAAGATATCTGTGTAAATTCCCCGGTATCTCATATCT
>JACIXS010000003.1 GCA_014360335.1 bacterium
GATAACTAGATATAGTGAATCACCTATGCTAGCTGAACTGGTTAAGGCTAAGAAATTACCACCAGTAGAAGAGAGGCTCCCAAAAAATCCAGTAGTGGTAGAGCCCTTAGAGGAGATAGGACAGTATGGGGGGACATGTTATATAGCGGTGACTGGAAGACATTATGCCCTTATGTCCTATCTTGGAGGCCGTTTAGCGGATATGGACCTCTTTCAGTATGACTTCAGTGGCACTAGGTTACTTCCAAATCTGGTTGATAGATGGAAGGTCTCTAGAGATGCTAAGACCTATACTATCCACTTTAGAGAAGGGCTAAAATGGTCTGATGGAGAACCCTTTACTACCGATGATATTATGTTCTGGTATAAAGAGGTCTTAACAAATAAAGAACTCAGCCCAACACTCCCCGGTTGGATGAGGATGGGGGACAAGGTAGTAGAGATAAACCAGATAGATAAATATACTATAGAATTTAAACTACCAAGTCCGAACGGTGTATTCCTATACAATATTCAAGGCTCTTTCCCCCTTCTACCCAAGCACTATCTAAAGCAGTTTCATCCAAATTATACTCCTATCGATAAATTAAATGATATGGCTAAGAAGGCAGGTTTTGAAGCTTGGCATCAGTATTTCTGGGATAGGGCTAATAGCCCCTACTATACAAATCCGGACTGTCCAGTGCTTAGAATGTGGAAGGTTGTATCTATCACACCTAGTAGAGTTGTTGCTGAGAGGAATCCTTATTACTGGAAGGTAGATACTGAAGGCAATCAACTACCATATATAGATAAGATAGTGATAGATATAGTATCTAACGCTGAAGTAGTAAAGATGAAGGCTATGTCGGGAGAACTTACCCTTCAGACATTCCATCTTTCACTGGCTGATTATCCGATGCTGAAAGAGGGAGAAAAGAAAGGCGGATATAGGGTAATGCTATGGCCCTCTACTGGCGCTGATGCAGTCCTTATGATAAATCATACATACAATGAAGACCCTGTTATAGCTAAGCTATTGAATGATCCAAGGTTTAAGAGGGCTCTATCTCTTGCAATAAATAGAGATGAGATTAATCAGTTATATGCCTTAGGTCTTGCTAGGGCAACCCAATATTCTCCTTCGACTACTGATCCGGTATACGAAAAGAGGTATTCAGAAGCATACTCAAAGTTTGACCCTGCTTCTGCTAATAAGTTATTGGATTCTATAGGTTTAACTAAGAGGGATAAGGATGGTTTTAGATTAAGACCAGATGGGAAGAGACTTAGTTTGTCCATATTAGTAGCTACAGATTGGCCTATGCATTCAGATATATGCGAGATGTTAAGGAAATATTGGAAGGACATAGGTATCGATTTAGTAATTCAGCCGACGAGTTTTGAACTGAGAAGTCAGAGGGTAGCTGCCAATGCGCACCAAATTGTCATCTGGAAGATAGATGTCTTATTCTATCCTCACTATATAAATCTAGCTCGTGGTGCTATGAGCGCATTTAGTGAAGGACCAGATGCTGTTGGTCCATTATGGAGAGATTGGGAGCTTTCTGGCGGTAAGAGTGGAGTAAAACCTCCAGATGATTGGTTTAAGGTTAAAGAATATCTAGAGAAGGCAGCTTCCTCGCCTAGTGAGCGGGAAAGGATTCTCTATGCGAAGAAGATGTGGGATTTGTATATCAAGAATCTCTGGAGTATTGGTGTCTTACAGCAGTTACCTATACCTATAGTGGTAAAAAACAATCTCCGAAATGTCCCTAATAATTTACCTAACAGCTGGACCATAAGGACTCCAGTTAACGGTTCTGTAGAACAATTCTTTATAAAGCAATAACGAGTTAAGGGTGATGGGTGGTGGGTAAGTGTACTACTTATCATTCGTCACCCTTATTCTTTAATAATTGGAGTATGGGATGAAAACTCTTTCTAGTAAAGAGAGATTAACCAGATTATTTGAGAAAAAAGATATAGATAGGGTTCCTATCTGGCTACTCTTTCCTTACCATCCAATAGGATGTTATGTTGATGTTTATAAAATCCCCTGTTATAAACCCGTTCTAGATACAGTTGAGAGATACGGTGTAGACATATTTGACAGGAGGAACTTTTACACCGGTTTCTGTTTCTCAACTTCTTCTGAGATAAAAAGGACCAAAGAGGTAATAGAGAAAGAAAGTGAGATATTAATAAAGGAGAAGGTCTTTTATAAAAATATAACACTGGAACAGGAAAGGATAGTAAAAGGTGGAAGGAGTAAGGTTACTAAGCCCTTTGTTAAGGAAATAGAAGACCTTAATAAGATTCTAAGTCTTCCCTATGAGCCTCCTAGACCAGATGTAAGTAGATTCTTTAGAGAAAAAGAAGAACTAGGGGATAAGGGACTGATGATGGTAGATATAGGCGACCCTTTAGGAGTACTATTCCATCTATGCTCAATAGAAGACTTCTGCATATGGTCTTTAGAAGAAAGAGAGAGACTTATCAGTTTCTTGGATGTAATTTATGAAAGAGTTTTAGATGTGTATAGATATCTTTTAGAAAATAGTGTTGGACCCGTTTACTTTATAGTTGGTGCAGAGTTTGCAGGACCACCTATTATTTCTCCAAGTTATTTCGGTGAACTCTGCGCTAGGTATGTAAAAGGAATTGTAGACCTTATAAGGAGTTATGGGATGTGGTCTATTGTTCATTACCATGGAAACCTGAAGAGGATATTAGAGGGGATAAGGTATATAAATCCTGATGGTTTACATACCGTAGAGGCTCCACCAGTTGGAGATTGTACCCTACTTGAAGCCAGGGAAGTTTTAGGAGATATGATACTTATAGGTAATATTCAGTATGATGACCTTGCCAGTTTAGATGAGTCTGAGGTTAGAGAATTGACAAGAGAGATTTTGAAAGAAGGTATGACCGGTAGATTTATACTTTCTCCTACCGCAGGTCCATATCAGGAATCTATAAGTGAAAAGATGCAAAAGAATTATATAGCCTTTATTGAAACTGGTATAGAGTATGGAAGATTTTAATGGAGGTAGCCTATGTATGATTATGATGTTATTGTTGTCGGTGGAGGTATAGCTGGGATTTGTGCAAGCATAAGTTCAGCCAGACTTGGATGTAAGGTCGCTTTAGTTCACAATCGTCCCGTTTTAGGGGGGAATTTTAGTAGTGAGATAAGGGTTCACATATGTGGCTCTGCCGGTGGTGGACATATGTTTGCAAGAGAATCCGGCATTGTAGATGAGATA
>JACIXS010000030.1 GCA_014360335.1 bacterium
CGCTATAGCACCTAATGTATTCCCAACAGTCCAAGCTGTAATAATAGATGGGATTAAAAGAATTAGTGTCCAAGGTATAACAGGTATTATTAAATCTAAAGTCTTCTTGGGATAAGAAGAAATAGATGTCCCGAGGTCTCCTCTAAATGCACGAGTTACAAAATCTATATACTGTTCATACCATGGTTTGCCTAATCCAAATTCCTCCATAAGGGTCTTATGAACACTTCTAATTAATTCTGGATTTGCCTGACCCTGTTGAAATATCTGTCTTAGAAGAGTAGAGAGAGGATTTCCCGGGATTGCTCTCGGAAGAACAAAAACTATCGTTATAGCAATAAAGTAAGTGATTAATAAAAAGATAAACTTTCTACCAACATACTTGAGGAAGGGTTTAAGTGCATAGTCTTTCATACCGTGCCTCCTTACTTAGCTCTCATAAAATCATTCCAAATCTGTGAAGTTGGAATTAGATATCCTCCCTTATCCTTAGTTGCAAGCCAGGTAGGAACCTTTGGTGTTTCTCCCTTCTTAGCTATTCCAAAAAGGATAGGGAAGTTGTTCCCCGACCAAGGAGCTGCAGGATACCACCAAGGATTCTCTTCTCTTGGCCATCCAACCCACTTAGTATCATTAAATGCATACCAGTGAGCTGAATAAAATAGTGGAATTGCTGGTAAATCTTTATAGACTATTCTTTGAAGTTTAGAGT
>JACIXS010000298.1 GCA_014360335.1 bacterium
TTATTAAGATAGCCTTATTATAACCACGTCCTAGATTTTCCTCTTTTCCCAAATCTCTCCCCTATATATTTTTATTCATTCAATATTTTATCATAAAAGTCTCTATCTTTATTCACATCCCTCTATTGGAGGAATACTAGTGCCTAACTGGGCGCTCTTTATGCCTGCTTCTATGACTCCTATAACTCTGCGTGCCTGTTCTGGCTTTACTATTAAAGCCTCCTTCATTAACAAATGATCTAGTATGTTTCGGTAATATTCATCCCATCGATCCTCTGCCTCAGCTTTTAATAGACTATCCTGTAATATCCCTGAAGTATAAGATACAAGTCTTATCTCATT
The DNA here is from genome assembly GCA_014360335.1 of bacterium. Taxonomy (GTDB): domain Bacteria; phylum DUMJ01; class DUMJ01; order DUMJ01; family DUMJ01; genus DUMJ01. The sequence continues at coordinate 343 of JACIXS010000298.1, forward strand.
ATTCCAGTTAACTTCAATCGCTCCCTTTGTCCCTAGGATACGCCACTTGGGCCTTGGTATGGCTGATATATGGGATAGCATAAAGTCAGCTGTTACTCCATTTTCAAACCTGATAAATATCTCTCCATGGTCTTCGTTAGTTACAGAATGCCAGACCCTCTTTTGAAAGTCTCCAGTAATCTGATCAATTTTAGAAGGCACTAGATTTAAAATCCAGTCAATAAAGTGGGCCCCCCAATCGTGTATCACACTACCGCAGACTTCTTTATCAGAACGCCAAGTAAATCCAGGATGTTTATAGCTTGTAAGTCCTGCCTCTATATGGAAGATTTCTCCTATTAATCCTTTAGATATTATCTCTTTAATCATTAGATAATCGCTGTCCCATCTACGATTGTGAAATACACTAAGCATAAGTCCCTTTTCTCTGGCTTTAGAGATCATGCTATTAGCCTCTTCTACAGTTATACACATAGGTTTTTCTACGACTACATTCTTGCCTGCGGTCAAACATCTTATTACAGCATCCCTATGTGTATTATGTGGAGTTACAACAAAGACTAACTCTAGGTCTTGTATGGCTAGCATATCATCTAATTTTGTAAAGTAGCCTTTAAGATTTGGATATTCTCTCCTTGCTAACTCAATCCTTTCTGGATTAGTGTCACATATCGCTATAAGATTTAATCCTTGAATCTTATTCATCTTCCCTGCATGAAATCTTCCCATACCACCATAACCCAAAATACCACAGTTTACTGTTTCTTTGGTTAATTCTTCTCCCGATGTCCAAGCTATAGAGCGTATCATCAGTTTCTGAAATTCGGGGTGATTTAAAACCTCTAGAGAATGCCCATTCGCCAGATAAACTACTCGTCCTTTCCCGTATTTACGGGTATATGCAAGAGGGATCTGTTTACCCTGCCATATAGTATATGCTATAAGATTCACCTTAGTAGGGTCGTAATTCTGGAGATGATACATCTCATCATAAATCTTAAAATCTGGCATACGAACAGTTAGATAGTGGTTCTTATCCGCTATGAATACTTTGAATTCATGCTGAGGAGGATGCATCAAAAATTCTCCACCTATCATATCTATGTATGCTCGACTACCACGAAAACTGTCAGTTGCAGAGTGAATTCCGACAAATCCTCCTCCATTACTGACAAATTCTAAAAGTCCTTTTTCTCTTTCAGGAGTCAGGTCGTTGTAGAAACCGGTAGTATATACTACTACGGTTGAATAGCCCTTGTTAGATAAATCTTTGAAAACATCAAGGTCATTAGTCATCTCTAGTTCAAATCTTCCATCCTCCTCTAGAAGAGCTTTCAATAGTTTTCCTCCCTTTTCTGTTGGATGAAACTCTGGTCCTCCATAGACATAAAGAACCTTCTTCATACCCTTATCCTCCTTTATCTCTATGTTTTTTACGTTGCATTGATAATAAATATACCATATTTATTTCT
>JACIXS010000299.1 GCA_014360335.1 bacterium
ATGGCCTTAATGGTATTGCCGGTAATGTTAGAGGACTATTCTATGGGGATGGTGGACAATTCTTAGCGCAGTTAATTGGTGTCCTTACAAACTTTGTTTTTGTATTCCTTGTTTCATATCTTTTCTTTAAGTTATTAGATAAAGTCGTAGGTTTAAGGGTTGATCCAATCTCCGAAATAGAGGGACTTGATATACCAGAGATGGGGGTTCCTGGTTATATGGGTATAAAGGTAACAAAAGAAGAGGTATTACCTGAAGTTATATCCCTAGACAATCTAACTTTAAACGAGCGGGAGGTAGCAAGATGAAGAAGATAGAAGCTATAGTTAGACCAGGAAAGTTAAACACTATTCTTAATGCTCTTCAAGAACTCGGCTATCCAGGTGTGACTATAACAGAGGTCGAAGGACACGGGAGGCAGAAGGGAATTACCGCGCAGTGGAGGGGGAAGGTTTATACAATGGATCTAGTCCCTAAGATGAAGTTGGAGATTATAGCTAAAGATGATGAGGTAGATATGATAATTGATACTATTGTAAATACAGCAAAAACAGGAGATATTGGTGATGGTAAAATCTTTATCTATCCTGTCGAGGAGGTTATAAGGATAAGAACGGGAGAAAGGGGAGAAGTAGCTATATAACTAATAAACCCCTTGAGGGGAACCCTCAAGGGGTTACCAATTTCTCCTCCATGCTATAGGCATTCTTCTACCCATCCCAAAGGCTTTAGTGGTTACCTTTAGTACGGGTGCTGATTGTCGCCTTTTATACTCTGCAGAATCTATCTTTTTTATTACACTTTCAACTAACTCTCTATCAA
>JACIXS010000300.1 GCA_014360335.1 bacterium
AGGGAAGAAGAGATAGAGATAGTAAATAGGAATAAGAATCCAGACCTTATAGAAGATTTAGAGAGTGTAGTAACTATTGAAGAGATAAACTATGTTAGAAGCGCCTATAACGAGGTAAGAATTTCTAAAGAGGTGATGGATTATCTCTTAGATATTATAGAAAAGACTAGAAACATAGATGTTGTCCAGTTAGGGGTAAGCCCTAGAGGAACTATTGCCTTATTTAAGGCAAGCCAAGCTTATGCAAGTATAAATGGAAGAGATTATATAATTCCAGAGGATGTCAAAAGGATGGCTCCTTATGTGTTAAATCATAGAGTCATACTGAAGGGATTAAGTAGGGACAGAAATATATACTCATTCATAAACTCTGTCCTTGATACGGTAAAGGTTCCTGTAGAAGAGGTATAGATGGCTTATCTATTACTCTTTTTGATAATCGTTGGGATAATACTCAATAGATTATCTAAAAAGTATACCCTCTTTGGGGTTACATACCAGAGGGAGATATCTAAAAAGATATTAGAGATAGGGGAAGATTTTCACATAACTACTGTTGTAGAGAATAGAAAGCTTTTTCCTGTAACATTCTTACAGATTATAGAGCGGTTTCCCGCTGGCATAGAGTATAAGTTTAGGGCGGACCAGTTTAAGACGGTTGAATTTTTATATCACACTATAACTATGTTTCTATTACCGTTTCAACGTATAAAAAGAGTCTATACAGCGGTATCTAATAAGAGAGGTAGGTATATCTTCGAAGATGTCTCATTAATAGGTGGAGACCTTTTAGGGCTAAACACTTTTGTAAAGAGTGTACGATATAACCAAGAGTTAATAGTCTTGCCAAAGAGTACAGACCTAGGAAGAGAAATTGTCCCCTATGGAAATTACAATGGAAATCTATCAGTTCAACGTTGGATTATAGATGACCCTACGATGATTATAGGAATAAAGGAGTATACTGGACTTGAACCTGCAAAGACTATACATTGGCCATCCTCATTAAGGACAGGAAACCTTATGGTAAAAAAGTTTGATTTCACACTGGAAAACACTGCTATGATAATACTAAATGTCGAATGTGATA
>JACIXS010000301.1 GCA_014360335.1 bacterium
AATCCCATTTCCATCTTCCGGCGTATTTCATCAGCTTCATGTTCTAGGGCTGATACTTTCCTTGTTAGGATCTCTACTTTCTCATAATCTCCATTGTAGAAGTGTGGCATCATCTTCTCGAATTCTTTGTAACACTCATAAACTTTTTTCACATGCTCTTTGGCATAAAATTCAACTTTGCTCTCTTTCAGGAAAAATTTTCTCATTATTTAACCCCTATCCCGTGTAGAATACGTAAAGAGTCGATTAAACCATGTGCATAGTTTATGCAACCGAAGGATGTTATATAATCACCCTTCTCCAGATAATATATGGCGTCTTCTTTATAATTTTCAGCCCTTTGGATAATATCTTTCTCCTCCTTACTGAAATCTAGATGTAACATTTCCTTTATATTTTTCTCTAGGAGTTTAATATCCTTTTTGATCCTTTCACTTGTCAAGGTTAATCACCTATGGGACATCATCTTCCAGGAATAATAGATTCTTTGGATCACTGTAAAGTATCCAAGGATTATAATCAAGATAATGGCGATTTCCATGACAAAATCTCCGAGAACTGAACCCAGGAACGCGCCCAACATTAATATTAGTAGTCTTTCAGCCCTTTCAGCAACCCCTATACTGCAGGGTATGCCTTCACCCTCTGCACGGGCCCTAACATAACTCACACTTAAAGAAGCATGGAGTGCCAGCATCCCATTTAACCAGTTTATAAA
>JACIXS010000302.1 GCA_014360335.1 bacterium
CCATAGATATCTTATCCACTGATATGGTATACTAAATGGGAAAATATTAATTTCTCTCTTTGGAGGTGTGGTATGTATAGTAAAGGACTTTGTGTAATTTTATCATTATGTCTTATTATTCCTTCTACTAGCTTTGCACAAGCAACTTGGGAGAAAACCTTCGGAGGTACGGATTGGGATATAGGATATTTTATAGAGAAAACTCCAGACCAATGTTATATTATTGGTGGAGAAACTAGATCTTTCGGTTCTGGAGGTGATTTCTATGTGTTAAAGATTAATGAAACTGGAGACATCTTATGGGAAAGACATTTTGGGAAAGAGGGTTATGAGTATGGAAAAGCTATTATAACAACATTAGATGGGAATTTTGTAATTATTGGAGATATAGATTATGGTGAGGAGAATACAGTAGAAGATGCCTATATAATAAAAATAGACACCTCAGGTAATCTACTCTGGGAGAAAACCTTTGGAGGGAAGGGTTGTGAGCAAGTATTTTCTGTACAACAAACTTCAGATAATGGATGTATTATATGTGGAGGAACAACCTCTTTTTCAGAGGACTTTAATATTTATATATTGAAACTTGATAAAGATGGGGAAGTTATCTGGGAAAGATCCTTTGGTACTGAAGAAGAAGAGATGGGGATGTCAGTGCTTTCACTCACTAATGATAACTTTCTTGTATTAGCTTATAGAGGACCAGAAGAAAGTAGAGATATCTATCTCTTGAAACTTGATAGAGATGGAAATATCCTATGGGAAAAGGTTATAGATATTGATATCGGAGTTACTCCTCTTTCTATAGATGAAGCTTCTGATGGTGGATATGTAATCTCCGGTTATAAAGGCGTCCTACTTGAGGATAATTGTCTCTTTGTAGCAAAAACTGATAATGATGGTAATCTGATATGGAGCACAGTATTTGGAGGAAGTATCGGATGCTCTATAAAAGAGACCACGGATAAAAATTATATTGTGGTAGGAAGAATCTATTCATCAGAAGAAAATGGAGAGGATGTATATCTGGTTAAACTGGATACCTCCGGAAATCTAATTTGGGAGAAAACTTATGGTGGAAGTAACAACGATGGAGGAGCCTCCCTTCAGTTAACTCTTGACGGTGGATACATTATAGTCGGACAGACTCTATCTTTTGGTAAAGGGGAATCAGATCTCTATGTGCTGAAGGTAGATTCTGAAGGGAATCTCTTAGAAAAATAGACACTAGGATTTTATAA
>JACIXS010000303.1 GCA_014360335.1 bacterium
GATTTAGTGCTTTAAGATGATAGTATGGAGATTCAAAATCTTGGAACTTGCCAATCCACAAAGCCATATTTATAAAAAGCAGATCACCTATTCTGCCTTCATCAAACCAACTTTTAGCTACTCTAAAGGCAGGTGTAAATCTATGGTTAAGATTTATACCAAAGCAGAGCCCTTTCTCTCTTGCAAGAGTTACCATCTCTCTAGCTTTTACTATATCATTACATATAGGCTTTTCACATAAAACATGGCATCCATAGGATAGAGCCAGTATTGTGGGTTCATAGTGGTCACTACCATACTCATATCCACCAGTAGTAACGCTACATAAGTCTGGTGATAGCTTTTCCAGCATTTCTTTAGCATCTAGAAAGTATGGAACTCCTAACCTCTGCCCTGCTCTTTCAGCTCTTTCTGGAATAATATCACAAACCCCAACAAGTTCTGCGAAATCGCTAGATTTATACACATCTGCATGAATATTACCAATAGGTCCCATCCCTATGACAGCAACTCTTAACTTCTTCATACTTCCTCCTCTACTGTCCTTTCTTTGCTCTTTCTTCCAATAGTGCCTGTATCTTTTTCGCCGCCCCTGGTGAACCTATATATAATGTATCATAGGCTTCTTGGGAAGACTTGAAAGGTCCCTTGCCTTCGATTCCATGCCAATCCAGATTAGTATATATAGGATTTGGCCTTCCTGTTTCATCTTCCCTTTTCTTTATATGGTCCTGCATCCTAGCTTCTAAAAACTCTACTACTTCAGGTTCTTCCTCTGCAAGATTATGATTTTCCTCTGGGTCATTTATAAGGTTATAAAGTTCTATCTCTGGTTTAAAGTGAAAATCAGGCTCGAGGGCATGGATTAACTTCCATTCTGGAGTGCGCCATCCATGTTTACGCATCCAGGTGCACTCTGTTATATAGAATTCTGGTTCCTGCTTTATCCTTTCTCCCCGCATAAGAGGAACTAAATCTCTACCATCAAACTTTATATCGACGTCTATCCCTAAAAGGTCTAGAACTGTAGGCATTATATCCTTTAACTGCACGTAATCAGTAAGAACTTTACCCTTAGGAACCTTCTTTGAGAATTTAAATATAAGTGGCACCCTTAAAGTACATTCATAGAGTCCATGATGATCGAAGTAGCAGTCATGGTCATAGAGTGTTTCTCCATGATCAGAAGTTATAACAACTAAAGTATTATCCTCTATACCTAGATATTCAATAGTGGTGAATATATTCTTAATACAGGCATCCATATAAGCGATAGCTCCATCATACTGAGCTATAATGTAATCTTTATCCGTACATCCCGGGGGAAACCAGGTTAAAAAGTAATCTCTGAATGGTTTAAACTCATATACCGGCTTTAAAGATTCATTATTAGGATCAAATTCATCGCCATCATAAAACATCCTTTCAAAAGGGCTTGGAGGTAAATAAGGAGAATGAGGGTCCATATGTCTTAAAAATAAAAAGAAGGGTTGTGCCTCTTTGGCTAATCTCTTTAATTCTGGAATAGTTACTGCATTTAGATTTTCTGCCTTATGACTTCTTCCCTCGGCATAAGAACCCCAACCTTCATATTGTAAGTAATTATGAAAACCTCTAGATGCAGGATTACCTTTAAATCCAACGCAAGTTGTAGTATATCCGTACTGTGCTAATAATTCTGGTAATGTAACGACACCTTCTGCTAGGTCCCCTTTATGTCTAAGGGCAACAACATTAGTGCCAAATACATCTAACCCTGTTAGCATATTAGCATATCCCGGAGTTGTCGGTATATGCGGACTGAATGCATATAGAAAAGTCGTTCCTTCTTTGGCGAATTTATCAATATGGGGAGTCGTTAATCTATGATAACCATAGAGACTCATATGGTCTGCTCTTAGACTATCTATACCTATAAGTATAAGATTAGCTCTATCTGCCATATTATCCTCCTATCTAACACCTAAATATCTAAATATCGCGTTTAAATATCCATAACTCTCAGAAGCTATAGCTACCACTTCCGGCAAGGATAATTGGAAGGCTCCTATTATCTCTAGACAGACAGGACCAGTGTAACCTCCGTCGATTAGATTCTTACAGAAAGTCATTAGATTTATATCTCCTCTACCACAGACCTGCATAAAAGGAGATCCTGGTCCTGAAGTTCTACCTTTACAATCTCTTATATGTATATGTCTCACCCTTGGAAGGACTTGTAGAACTGCTTCTTCTGGATTTTCTCCAGACCTGTATATATGACTCGGATCCATATCTATTCCGAAGGATTTAGAGTCTATCTTACTCATTGCATATAGCGTAGTAGGCGTATTGTATATTGCGCTACCAACGTGAGCTTTTACACAAAGAGTTACCCCATAATCTTCTGCCTTCTCTGACATTTTCTTAAGCTTAGCTATAGAGTTTTCTAAATCTTCAGGGATATTAGACTTTCCACCAGGTCCAACGTTTACAATGGGAATTCCCAACTCAGAACTAGCCTCAAAAGCATTGGTAAGTCTATCCTCGTCTAGGGAGGCAACCTCCATAGAAAGTATCTTCAATCCATTTTCGTCTACTATATGTTTTATCTCATCTTTCTGTTCTTTCCAGTTATCGAGCACAAGGTGTTCACACATCCCTTTTATAGCGGATATCTCTACCCCGTCATAACCGGCTAGCTTTATGTATTTAC
>JACIXS010000304.1 GCA_014360335.1 bacterium
GGTAGGACCTCTTTTAGCATATTACTATTTTCGTCCTTTATAGCACACCTAAATCCAGCTATAAATATGCCACCGTTAGAAACATACCTCTTTATATGTCCTGCTATCTTGTCGGTCATTATATAGAGTAGTGGTGCTATTACCACTTTATACGGACTAAAGTCATCTGTTGACTTTACTATATCCACATTTATACCTAGCCTCTTTATGGCTTTATAAAATCTGAGTATCTCTCCCGGATAGTCATACATAGGTTTCTCCGCATAGGCAGAGTTTACCCATATATTTTCATAATCATATATTATAGCTACAGGAGAAATACTCTTGGCTCCTTCTATCTTAGGTCCAACCCTTTTCATCTCATCTTTTATCTGTAAAAGTTCTCTATAGCTTATAGACCTATCCGTCCCATCATGCTGGAGTATTCCAGAGTGGAACTGCTCTATACCAAAGCTGCATGCCCTCCATCTAAAATAGACTACAGTTTCAGCCCCATGGGCAAAGCAGTGATATGTCCATAGTCTCATCTCTCCAGGAGGAAATGTCCTAGTTATATCCTCCCTTGTCAGATAACTGCACTGTTCCTCCATTACCCAGAAGTTTTTCTTCTTTAATCCTCTCATTACATCGTGAGCTAGAGCCTGTCGATATCTATTCTCTGGTCCTCTCGGATAGTTATCCCAAGATACAAAGTCATACTCTTTTGCCAGTTCATAGTAGTCTAGTTCAGAGAAGAGTCCCATAAAGTTATGCGTTACAAATTTATCTGGATTTAGCTCTTTTAGTAATCTTATCTGCATATTGCTGTATCTAACCGTCATATCGGAGAAGAATCTTCTAAAGTCAAGATCGAAGGTTGGATTGTGATAATAGACAATCGGAAGAGGTATCTGTTCCCAAGATGTATAGTCGTGGCTCCAAAAAGCATTCCCCCAAGCTCTATTCAGGTTATCTAGAGTTTTATACCTATTCTTTAGCCACAGTTGAAACTCTTTCCTACAATTTTCACAGTAACACTTTGGACCTCCGAATTCATTGTCTACCTGCCATCCTATGACTTGAGGATTATCTTTATAATACTCTGCCATTTTTCTAATAATTCGCTCAGAATAGTAATAATAGACTTTATTTGTAATGCAGTAGTGTCTTCTAGCTCCAAATGACATCCTCTGCCCATTCCTGTTTACTGGTAGTATATCGGGGTGTTTCTCTATAAGCCAGGCAGGCGGAGAAGCGGTAGGGGTACAGAGGATAACCTTTATATTGTGTTTACCTAGAATAGATATAGCCTCATCAAGCCAGGAAAAGTCATAGACTCCATCATCAGGCTCTAATTTACTCCATGCAAATTCCGCTAGTCTTACTACCTCTATGCCAGCTTTTTCCATAAGGCTTGCATCGATATCCCATCTCTCCCTCTCCCAATGTTCAGGATAATAGTCTACTCCTAGATACATACTAGAACCTCCTCTTTGCAAGAGAGTCTTTTTACTATTATAATTATTCACAGAGGTGATTACAAGTGAAGATAAAGTTACTGGCATTCGATTTTGACGGCACTATCCTAGAAGAGGGGATGGTAATACCAGAGGCTACAAAAGAGAAGCTCAAAGAGCTAATAGACCTTGGTATAAAGATATCAACAGCTAGCGGTCGTAAATTGGAGGACCAGTTCAAGATATTAGAACTTAATGGACTTGGGAACAAGACGGATTATCCTCACTCTCTTATAGTAGATGAATCCCGTATATACCTCTTAGATGGGGATGAATATATCCCTCTAAAATCTTGGAATGACAGGGTTTCAAAAGAATGGCAAGAGCTTTATCCATTTGCTGAGGAGATACTTTTAAGAGAGATAGATGAGCTAAGAAAGAAGCAAGAAGATGTATCTATTCATATAATAGGAGAGATCGCTCTAGTTAGAAATATGGTAGCTATGAGATTTGGCTCTATAGAAAAAGCGAAAGAGTACGAGAAAATTTTGAGTGAAAAGTTGAAGGCCAGTGATAGTCCCTTCTGGTGTAATCGTAACTTTAGCCTTGTCCAGATACTACCTCCCTCAGCGGGGAAGGGTAATACAGTCCTAGCCCTCTCTAGATATTTTGGATTTTCTCCAGATGAGGTTTTGGTTATTGGAGATTCGGGGAATGATATAGATATGCTTGATGGTAGGTATGGTTTTAGGTCTGCCACTGTATCAAATGCAGACCCAGAGATAAAGGATATAGTGAGAAAGAGTGGGGGATATGTGGCTAGAAATCCTATAAGTAGTGGTATCATAGAGATTATAGATGAATTGATCCTTAAAACTCAAGAAAGGAGTAATATAAGATGTTAGATTTTAATCCTGGGAAGTATCTATCACAGATAGAAGAATCTAGGAAGAGATTGGAGATAGCTAGAAGTTTCAAAGAGCCTGATAGGGTTCCTATAATTATTAGCACTGGAGGGAGCTTCTACTCTAAGTTATTCGGTTACAATATAAGAGACTACTATACTAATCTTGACGTACAGATAGAGGTTCAGCTAAAGGGCTTAAAGTGGGCATTTGAGGAGTTAAGAGACGATAGGATAGGATATGGAATCCACTTGGACCTAGGTCCTATTCAGGAGGGTATTTACTTTGACCTACCTATAGAATATCCAGACGATACCTCTCCTTGGATAGTAAGGACTATGAGCCTACCTGAGGCGGTAGAAAAATTGAAAACCCCGGATCCTGAGGACCATCCCGGGGTCTTAGAATTCTATAAAAAGTATGAACTTCTAAAAGAGAAGGTATCTAAACTTGGGATTAATGTACCAGTTAGTGGAAGGTTAGGGATCCATCCACCCCTCTCTGCTGCCTGCGGTATTTTAGAACCGAGCGAGGTCTTTCTATATCTATTAGAGGAGCCTCAACTTGTCCATAGATTATTTGAAAAACTTCTCATTGCATTTATAAAACTACAGGATTTTGCAGATAGATATTTTGGGACTAAGACAACATCTCTAGGGTTGGCTGATGACCACTCTGCATTTATATCAGACGAGATGTATAGACAGCATGTTATGCCCTATAATATGATTCTCTACGCACGTTATGGCATAAAGGGGAGACATTTACATGCAGATGGACCTAATGACCATCACTTTAAGACATATGCGGATATAGTGAAGCTTACCTCTATGGACATAGGTGGGTTTAGTGATATAGCCAATGCAAAACCGATATTTAAAGATAAGGTCTTCTTTAGTGGTGGATTAAACTGCAAGGACCTCTACTATGACATAGAGACAGCCAAGCCTGCTATAAGAAGAGCTATTAAGATTGGAGCCCCAGGAGGCGGTTATGCACTTGCGGTTGGTGGAGAGACATACGCAGGGATAAACCCCAACACCCTTGTTCAGGCGGTAGAATATGCTAAAGAGATAGGAAGATATCCTATATCGATAGAGTGAGAAGATGGATAAAATTATTATCTCACTAGCACCTATAGGAAACATAAGGGGAGAACTGGATATAGATGGATTAGTAGAAGAGATAGTAGCTTGTAAGAGATTAGGCGCATCTATGGTTCATCTCCATGTAGTAGATAGGTTTGGTAGACTTACAGATAACCTTGAGGTCTTTGATAGTATTACTAGAAGGGTAAAAGAGGTAGAGGATATCATTATTGAGGGCTCTACTGGTGGTCTATCAGACTTAGATGCTAGAAGTAGGAGTATTTGTCTAGAACATCCTTTGGTTGAGGCTTCCTCCCTCAATATGGGTTCTGTAAATATGGGAGATGATGTGTATATAAACAGGATGCCTGATATAAGATGGTGGGCAGAACTGATAGGAAAGAGAAAGCTTAGCTATCAATTAGAGATCTTTGACCTTTCGATGATATATACAGCAGAAAGGCTTATACAAGAGGGCTTAATAAGTAAAGATGCTATATTTAATCTCTGCCTAGGCTTTGACTCTGCCCTGCCAGCTACTCATGATGTATTGTTAACTATGGTAGGCTCTATCCCAAAGACAAGGAGATGGGGGATTATCCACCATAACTTTAGAGATTTTAGGCTAATAGCAACCGCCATTAGTCTTGGGGCTACTATTGTAAGAGTCGGTAGAGAGGACTGTAAAGAATCAGAGAGAAGTAATATGGAATTGGTGGAAAAGATAGTTAGATTAGCCAGAGAGATAGGTAGGGATATAGCTACTGTTGAGGAAGCAAGGTCAATACTGGGGCTAAGAATATGATAGAAGACCTAGAAGATCTTAGTATATTGCATCGTAACAGATTGCCCGCTAGGGCTTATTTTATTCCATATCCTTACTGGGAGAACTCTCTATCTCTAAATGGAGATTGGAAGTTCTTGTATGTCGATTCTCCTCTGAGACTACCTGACAATTTCTGGAATATTAATTTTGATTCAAGTTCTTGGGATACAATTCCAGTCCCTTCAAACTGGCAGTTACTAGGCTATGGAAGACCCCACTATACAAGTTCGATGTATCCATTCCCAGTAGACCCTCCGCATGTACCTAGTGAAAATCCGACTGGATGTTATAAAAGAAAGTTCTATATTCCATCTAATTGGAGTGATAAAAGGATCTATCTCAGGTTTGAAGGAGTTGATAGCGCCTTTGATGTCTGGATAAATGGATTGTATGTAGGATATAGTCAAGGTAGTAGACTCCCTTCAGAATTTGATATCACTTCCTATATACGCATAGGAGAAAATGAGATCTGTGTGGTTGTATATCAGTGGTCTGTTGGCTCTTATTTAGAAGACCAAGATATGTGGTGGTTAAGTGGTATCTTTAGAGACGTATATCTAGTAGCTATGCCTCAGGTTCACATATATGACTTCTTTGTTAAGACCATATTGTATAAGGGATATAAGGATGCGTTATTGCAACTTGATGTGATACTGAGAAATGCTCTAGAAAATAGAAAGGGTTCTCATTTTGTGAGATGTACCCTCTTTGATAGAGAAAAGGAAAGAGAGGTATGTATATTATCTAGGCCTATAGAGATAGAAGGTGACTCTTTTCTTACCATTCGACTGGAAGGAGAAATAAAGGATGTCTATACCTGGTCTTCAGAAACTCCCTATCTGTATAAGATACGCTTAGAATTGATAGAGGGAGAAACTGTTATAGAAACTGTACGTTGGGATATAGGCTTTAGAATGGTAGAGATAGAGGGGAATAAATTCTTACTAAATGGAGTTCCCATTAAGATAAAGGGAGTCAATAGACACGAGCATCATCCTGAATTAGGACGGGCAGTTCCATTGGAAGTAGCTAGAGAGGATATAGTTATGATGAAAAGACATAATATTAATACTGTGAGGACATCTCATTATCCAAGCCATCCTCGTTTTTATGAGCTTTGCGATATATATGGGGTATATGTAATTGCAGAGAATGATCTTGAATGTCACTGGTTTGAACAGCTAGCTAAGACAAATAGCGCACTGCTACCAAGTGATGATCCGAAATGGACTATCCACTATCTGGACAGAATAGCAAGAACTGTTCATAGGGATAAAAATCATCCAAGTATAATTATCTGGTCTCTGGGAAATGAATCCGGCTTTGGCTGTAATATAGAGGAGATGGCTCAATGGGTCCGTTCTTATGACCCTACTAGACCGATTCATTATGAGAGGGATAGAGAAGGGAAAGTAGTTGATATTATTAGTAGTATGTATACACCTGTTGAGCAACTTATAGAATTAGGAAAGAGGGAAGATATCGGAAAACCTCATCTTTTATGTGAGTATGCCCATGCAATGGGGAATGGACCTGGAAATCTGAAAGAGTACTGGGATGTTTTCTATAGTTATGAAAGACTGATGGGAGGGTGTGTATGGGAGTGGATAGACCACGGTATAAAAAGAAAGATGGATGGTAAGACCTACTTTGCTTACGGGGGAGACTTTGGAGATTATCCAAATGACGGAAACTTTGTGATAGATGGACTTGTTTTCCCAGATAGAACCCCTTCTCCTGGACTTATAGAGTATAAGAAAGTTTTAGAGCCTGTTAAGGTTGAACCGATAGACTTAAAAAGAGGATTATTTAAGATAATCAATAGGTATGACTTTATCTCTCTTAACCATTTAGGCGCTTGCTGGAAATTACTAGTAGATGGAGAATTTTATAAATCAGAAGCCTTAAATCTACCCTATATAGGCCCTGGAGAGGAAGCTGAAATAGAAATACCTTACAGTATTGATGGAGAGATTAAGAGTAAAGAATGTATGTTAAGTATCCATTTTTATTTAAAATATGATACTCTGTGGGCACAGGCTGGTTATGAGATAGCATGGTCTCAATTCAAAGTGAATGAAGGTATGAAAGCTTCTTTTATGAACCTACCAATAGACAAAAAGGATTTTATTGAGACTAGTTCTAAGGTTAATATTAGAGGGAGCTCCTCAGAGATTGAATTTGATAAGATAAAGGGGACTATTACCTCCTGGATTTATGAAGGGATTAGTCTCTTAGAACGAGGACCATTATTGAATCTCTGGCGTGCTCCTATAGATAATGATAGACATGAAGAGAAACATTGGAGGATGATGGGATTAGACTGTTTACAGCATAGGGTAGATAGTGTAATAGTAGAAGAGAAAAATGATAGCATAGTTCTACTCTGTAAGGTTCGAGTTGCTCCACCTACACATATATGGGGTATAGAATGCGAATATCTTTATACATTTAGAGCTGATGGGATTATAGAACTTAAAGTAGATACTATTCCATCTGGTCCCGGACCCAACACAATTCCTAGAATAGGAATTCAACTTTATATACCTAAGAGGTTTGAATATGTAAGCTGGTATGGTAGAGGTCCCGGAGAGTGTTATATAGATAGTAAGGAATCTGGTAAGTTTGGTATCTATAATGCCAGGGTTGATGACTTGTATACTCCATACGTAGTGCCTCAAGAGAATGGTAATAGAATAGATGTAAGATGGGTTAGTCTAACTGATCAGAGAGGGAAGGGTTTATTGATAGATAGCGATGAACCTTTTAACTTTAGTGCTCTTTGGTATACAACTGAAGATTTAGAAAGGGCTAGACATACCTATGAGTTGACAAAAAGAGGTTTTATTACTCTTAATATAGACTATAAGCATCATGGCTTAGGAAGTGCTAGCTGTGGACCGGGACCACTTCCCCAGTATATATTAAAGCTAGATAGATTTGTATTTACTGTAAGATTTAAGCCATTGTTCATTTCTTGGTAGCCTCCATCACCGCTAAGTATACCCCTTGGATAAAGCCTTATCATAGAGTTTGCCCATTAATAACTTTACGGTAATATCTAGTTCCCTTTGTCCGAACTTTAGAGCAACCATCTGTGCAACAATTACGAGTGATTTCTTGCTTGCCTATACTATATCATTCTGATATACTACTAGGGTAAGATTGCCGAGGAGGGGAGAATCTTATGGAAGAAAGATTTCAGCCAGATTTGCTTAAGGAACTTACCCTAAAGATGTTGTCCATAGCCAAAAAGAATATAAAAGAGGGAGTGGATTCTCTTGCTAATAAAGATGTAGAATTAGCAGAAAGGGTTATAGCGGAGGATAGACTGGTAGATGAGCTCGAATTGGAGATTGAAGAAGTCTGTATAAGGTCTCTAAGATTCGTTAATAAGGAGGAGGATGTAAGATTAGTTAGTGGTATCTGGAAGATTATCACAGATACTGAGCGTATTGGTGATTATGCTACCCATGTAGCCGAATCTGCCAGGATCTTAGCCAGTAAGCCTACCTTAAAGCCTCTTATAGATATACCAGCTATGGCTGATAGTGTTGTAGAAATGATATCGAAGTGTGAATCTGCTCTAAGTAGCTATGATGTTACTTACCTAGATTCTATCTGGGAGACAGATGTTAGGGTAGATGCGCTTTATGACCAGGTTTTTAGAGAACTATTAAGCTATATATTAGAGACACCTAGGCTTATTACTAATGCCATCTACCTTGCTCAGGTGGCTAGATATCTAGAGAGGGCAGGGGACCATGCAACCAATATAGCAGAGAGGATATTCTACATAGTATCTGGTAAAAAGATAAAGAGAGGAAAGGTCTACAATAGAAGTCTAGAGGAGGTATAATGTGTATGAAATTGGGAGTAGTGGTATCTCTAGCTGAAGGGATAGATATATCGATAAAGAAGGTAAAAGATTTAGAGTTACCCACCTGTCAGGTTGTGTGTTGGGACCCAGAGTTATTCACTAGAGAAAACGCTATATTACTTAAAGAATCTGCCGAGAAATTTGAGGTAGAGATAACCCATCTATGGGTAGGCTGGCCAGGTCCTAGGGTATGGAATTTTATAGAGGGACCTATAACACTTGGCTTAGTTCCTCTTGAGTATCGCTACATTAGATTAGAGGCACTAAAAAGAGGTTCCGATTTTGCCAAGTTAATAGGTGTAGAGAATGTAGTAACTCATGTGGGATTTATACCTGAGAACCCTAATGACCCCCTGTATCCTGGTCTTATCTCGGTGCTTAGAGAGATAGTAAGGTATTGTAAAAATAATGGTCAGTATTTCTGTTTTGAGACAGGGCAGGAGACGCCAACTACCCTACTTAGAACTATAGAGGATATTGGAATGGATAATGTTGGAGTGAATCTAGATCCTGCCAATCTTCTTATGTATGGTAAGGCGAACCCTGTAGATGCCCTAGATATAATTGGTAGGTTCGTAAGAGGGGTTCATGCAAAAGATGGAGAATAT
>JACIXS010000305.1 GCA_014360335.1 bacterium
TCCTCTTAACAGAGATATCGACTAATAAAAAATTAGCATCCTCTCGAACTATAGATAAAGGAACACCTGGGAATCCAGCTCCAGAACCTATATCTATAACCTTTTTGTTCTTCCAATCATCTATAACTAGAAGTGGGGCTAACGATTCCTCTATAAGCTTTATAAACTCTTCCCTCTGGCGTGCACCAGAAAGGTTAAAACTCTTTCTCGCTTTTAAAAGTTCTTCCAGATACATATTAAGTTTTGGATATCTCTCGCTTATATAATTCCAGGTATACAAGTAAGACATCTATGTCTGCAGGACTAACCCCTTGTAATCTACTGGCCTGTCCTAGAGTCCTAGGCCTAACCTGATTTAATCTGTCACGAGCCTCAAGTGAGAGTCCTTTAATACTACTATAGTCTATATCTTCAGGTAAAACCTTATCATCCAGCTGACTAAATCTCTTAATCCTCTCTTCCTCTCTCTTTATGTATCCTTCGTACTTTACTTTAGCTTCTAATCTACTTATAAGTTCAGAAGATAGGGTAGTCTCAATACCTAACTTTTGAACAAGGTCTAGATAAGAGACCTCAGGTCTCTTTAAATAGTTATAGGCAGAGACCTTCAAATCAGGAATATTAGTCCTTTTTAGTCTCTCTATCTCTTCTTCTATAATCTCTTTCCTTTCTAACATCTCTTTATATGTCTTTTCATCTATCAAACCAATCTTATACCCTTTTTCCATAAGCCTTTCATCTGCATTATCCTGCATAAGGACGAGACGATACTCTGCTCTGGATGTTAGTATTCTATACGGTTCTACTATCCCTTTAGTTACTAGGTCATCTATAAGGACTCCAATATAAGCTTCATTTCTCTGTAGATAGAAAGGAGGTCTATTCTGCACATAGAACGCTGCATTGATACCTGCTATAAGTCCCTGAGCTGCAGCCTCCTCATATCCAGAGGTACCATTAATCTGTCCCGCAAGGAAAAGACCAGCTACCTTCTTAGTCTCCAAGGTCTCTTTTAATTGATCAGGATAGACCATATCGTACTCTATAGCATAGCCAGGTCTCATAATTTCAACTTCTTCCAAACCAGGAACTGATCTTAGAAGCTCTATCTGAACCTCTTCTGGTAAGCTTGTATACATACCCTGGACATACATCTCATTGGTATGGATCCCTTCTGGTTCTATAAAGACCTGATGTCTCTCTCTATGTGGAAAGTGAACAACCTTGGTCTCAAAAGAAGGGCAATACCTAGTTCCAGTTCCAGTTATCTGCCCCGCATACATAGGAGCTCTATGGAGATTCTTTAACACTATCTCTCTGGTCTTCTCAGTGGTAAAGGTAAGCCAACAGGAAAGTTGCTTTCTACCAACAACTTCTGCCAATTCGGTCCGATAAGAAAATCTAAGAGGAACTTCACTTGGTGGCTGTTCAGTCATCTTAGAAAAATCTACCGTTCTCCCATCTACCCTAGGCGGAGTTCCCGTCTTAAACCTACCTATCCTAAATCCAAGATTCCTAAGGGATTGGGTCAATTCTTCACTAGGAGGTTCTCCAGCTCTTCCAGCAGGATAAGAAACTTCCGTTCCTATAAATATCCTACCTCCAAGAAAAGTCCCAGTAGTTATGACAACTGCCTTGCCATAGAACTCTTGATTAGTCTTTGTTTTTACCCCTATAACCCTATTACCCTCAACCAAGACCTCTGTCACTTGGGCTTGTCTTAAAGTAAGATTGGAAGTATTTTCAAGCTTTTCTTTCATATAGATGTGATAAAACTTCTTCTCCACCTGAGCCCTATAAGCCCTTACAGCTATACCCTTTCCAGAATTAAGGACTCTGATGTGTATATAAGTGGCATCGGTAGCCCTACCTATCTCCCCACCAAGGGCATCTATCTCTCTAACTAGATGTCCCTTGCCTGGTCCTCCTACTGCAGGGTTACAAGGCATCCAACCTATAGTATCTAAGTTCCCGGTCAAAAGCAAAACACTACAGCCCAATCTATTGGCAGATAGGGCTGCCTCTATCCCAGCATGTCCTGCTCCTACAACAATAACATCAAAGGTCTTCATTTTCCCACACAAAACCTAGAAAAGATTTCCTCAACTATGTCTATACTGGTAGTCTCTCCTGTAATCTCTCCTAATATATTATAACTCTCCCACACTTCACCTGCTATAATGTCAATAGGAAGTTTAGCATTGATACCTTCTAATGCAGTTAACAGCCTATTTATACATCTCTTAATAAGTGCCTCATGTCTAACATTTATAGGAACTACGAGCTCTGGAGAAGGGATACCTACTAAAAGCTCCTTCAACTTTAACCTTAGTCTGTCTATACCCTCCCCTGTCACACAAGAGACCTCTACTACTGGTCCATACATCTCCAAATCTTTAACATAGAGCAATCTATTAGCTAGGTCTATCTTGTTTAAGGCAATAATCCTTTTCTTATCCCTTGTAATCTTTTCTATCTCTAGATCTTCCTCTCTCAGAGGCTCACTTACATCTACAACCCAGATGACTATATCCGCATTCTCTATTGAGGATATAGTTCTATTAACTCCAATACTTTCCACCAAATCTTGCGTTTCTCTAATACCAGCAGTATCTATTAATATAAGAGGAATACCATCTATAGAGATAGATTCAGTTATCGTATCTCTCGTAGTCCCTGGTATAGGAGTTACTATGGCCCTCTCTTCTCCAAGCAAGATATTTAAAAGGCTAGACTTTCCAACATTTGGTCTTCCAACTATCGGACAGTATATACCTTTTCTATACAACCTAGTGAAATATGCACCACCTAGAAGATTGTTGAGCCTTTCTATAATACTAGAGATTCTTTCACCTATAGACTCATAAGAAAGTTCAACCTCCTCGGGAAAATCTATTCCCGCCTCCAATTCCGCTATAAGGTCTTTTAAGTTCTCCATAAGCGGCTTAATCTCACTACTTAATCTTCCCTGAAGTTGTGTAAATGCGGACTTAAGACCAGCCTCACTTTTCGCCTGTATGATATCTATAATTGCCTCTGCCCTAGATAGGTCTAACTTTCCATTCAAAAAAGCCCTCTTAGTAAATTCTCCAGGCAATGCTAGTCTTGCACCCAACTCCATTAATAGCTTAATTATCAACTCCTCTAGAACAGGACTTCCATGCACATAAAACTCTACCGTATCTTCTCCTGTATAACTATGAGGTCCTCTCATAACAAGTAAAAGACATTCATCTAATAGTTCCTCTGTTTTGGGATTAACGATATAGCCAAAGATAGCTTTATGAGAAGGCACATCTCTTAAGTTCTTTTTACTTTTGAAAACCTTCTGGGCGATTTCTATAGAAGCTGGTCCGCTTAGTCTTATTACCCCTATACCAGACTCCCCATAAGGGGTGGAGAGGGCTACAATAGTATCATCCATTTCTAGGTTTTAATGCTACTATAACCCTCCTCTTAGGTTCCTTTCCTTCACTATAAGTAATGACTTCCGGATCATTCTCCAAAGTCTTATGAATTATCCTCCTTAATGCTGCGGGCATCGGCCTAAACACAAACTTCTTTCCTGTCTTTTTAACCCTAAAGGCAGCTCTTCTAGCTAAGAATACTAATTTTCTCTCCTTATCTGCTCTATACCTATTTATGTCTAACGTAACCATTACTTCCTCATCTATACTTCTCCTCACATAAAGCCTTAAAAGATGCTGAAGAGAATACAGAATTACCCCCTTTCTTCCTATAAGAAAAGATATATCATCTCCCTTTAGGTTTACCCAGTATATGTTATCCTTTAACTCTACGGACAAATCATACTTAAATTTATATGGAGCTAACAGTTGATTAATAAACATCTTCGCAAGACTTTCTATACTAGGCTTCTGTCTCAGCATATACAACCTCCATCCACTATTTTAATACCCTCATTACATATACTTGTTGAACAGTTGTAAGAATATTGAAGACAAACCAATAAAGGATAAAAGCAGAAGGAAAATTCTTAAATAGCACAGTAAAAATGATAGGTAAACCGATATTCATAAATAGTTGACTGCTCCGCTGTGACGGGTCATCACTTAGTGGTGTTGATAGAAAACTAGAAGCTACCATACTAATTCCATATATAATAAGTAATGGGAGATCCGGTGTAGCTAGGCTCTTTATCCACAAAAAGCTTGCGTTAGCAAATTTACCAGAGTAGGCGTTTATAGCGCTATAAAGTATAGCTAATATAGGGAATTGAATTAGTAAAGGTAAACAGCCCCCTAAAGGATTTATCTTATGTCTCCTATAAAGCTCTATCATCTCCTGGTTCAACCTTTGCGGGTCTTCTTTATATTTCTCTTTTAATTTAGTAAGCTCGGGTTGAATCTTCTGCTGTTCTTTAAGAGCCTTAAACTGCTGATGTGTGAGAGGATAAAGAATCAATTTAACAAGCACAGTAAACAGAATCAATGCAACCCCATAGTTACCTGTTATATTATAGAAGAAGTCAAGTATACTCATTATGAAATTATTTATATAACTCATATCATCATCCTTCCTCAATTATATTAGTGGGTCATAACCACCAGGATTAAATGGATTACAACGTAGAATACGTCTTATTCCTAAGAGTATCCCTTTAAATAAACCATACTTTTCTATAGCCTGATAAGTATACTCAGAACATGTTGGATAGAACCTACAGTTTCTACCCAACATGGGAGAGATAGACAACTTATAAAACTTTATCAAAGCTAACACTAATGTCTTCATCTTTTATACAACGAGTAAGCCTTCTAATCATCTCCTTTATCTTTTCAAAGTCAAGACCTAAAACTTCAGGCCTTATTACAAAAAGCAAATCATAACCATCTAAAGAAAGACGTTCTGATTCAAATGCCCCCCTTACTCTTCTCTTAGCTTTATTACGGGAGACTGCATTTTTAAAACCCTTAGTAGTAATAAAGCCAACTCTACCCATACCTCTAGCTACATACATATTGATACCATTCATTGTTAATCTTTTACCATTTTTTAATATACTTCTTATATCTTTTGACTTTGATAATCTCTTTTCCCTTGGGAGCATTACACTGGAACTAATCTATGTCTCCCCTTAGCTCTCCTACGCTTAAGTACCTTTCTCCCTCCAGGGGTACTCATCCTAGCTAAAAATCCATGTGTAGTCTTTCTAGGTTTTCTATTTCTCTGGAAAGCGGTCTTCTTCATCCTCTACCTCCTTCCGTCCTTACGAATGAAAATAATACCATAATTATAGGATATTTACAAGAATCACTTAATAAGAAATTATAAGGTCTTTTAGTAAAAATCTATTTCGATAACCTTTTTATCTCCTCTAGGTCTATATTACTTCCGACAAGATTTATACGGGATGAATCCTTAATCCCGATACCAAGGTCTACCGCTCTCTTTATCTGGGGATGAGACCATATATCTCTATCCTGAATCGCAGGTGTAGTCCCTAAACTTCTTAAGAGAGCCAAGCCAATTATATCAACCGCTACCCTATCTCTAGAGGCGATAATCATTCTGGGTTCTCTAACTTCTCCCCTATCTGGTCCTCCCCTAACAAAAACCCTAGTCGCATCAAGGATATTAAGCTTTGGATTAAATGCAAGATTCAACTCTGCAATCATCTCCTTTATATTCCCTGAACTATGCATAAACATCCTATCTGACATATGTATAAAACCAACAAAGTTCTTTAGACTCATAGAAAAGTCTGCTATAGAGTGAGTCTTTACTACAGCAACATTTATAATATGGTCAACCTCTGTAACTAATTTAGGTATTCTAAATCCATTAACCCAATATTTAGAACCTTCAGGCTTCACTAGAATCCACTCTTCATTATCTAGAGCCAATACTTCTGCACCAGCACTTCTAGCAGACTGAGCGATCCCTACCTTCTCCATATTATACATAGTATTCTGCCAAAGAACACCAGAACGGTCAGCAACGATTACTCTCTTAGCCCCGCTTTCAAAACACATAGTTACTATCTCTTTTATAACCTCAGGATTGGTAGTTCCAGGATAGGGGTCATCAGAATTTACATTAGGTTTAACAAGGACAGTATCTCCAGGTTTTATAAAGCTTAATCCTCCAGCCATAGCTACAGCCTTTCTCACAGACTCTCTTACAGTATTCTCTTTCACGATGCTTACATCAGCCATAGTATGGACTTCCCTAGTTTGAGTACTAGAAGCAAAGACAATACTGGATGAATAACTACTTGTATAAAATTTGGGTACATCTTTATTTTCTATCTTCAAATAAGGGTTAGAAGAGATTATAGCCACACCTAAACCAACTTTAGCTAACTTTAGATAATCATCCTTCTTCGTAATACTCACCCTCTTAATAGGCCGCGAGTAGCTAGTTACCCGCGACCTAAAATTTTGATTATAACTCTTCTAGTAAGCTACTAAATGTATCGTGATGGTCTTCTTCATCTTCAAGGATATCTCTAAAGATTTCGGCAGTAGTTATATCTCCCTCTTTTTCAGCCAGAGAAATTATCTTCTTATACATATCTATAGCATTTTCCTCATCCTTTACATCCTGTTCTAGCATCTCCTTGAGGCTACTACCAACATTTATCGGTGTAGGTTTAGTAGTCGGAATACCACCAAGATAGAATAGCCTCTCTGCTATTGTCTCTGCATGCTTCATCTCCTCTATAGCAATACTCTTAAATTCCTCTTTAACAGCAAAAGCCTTAACCCCACTCCACTGTATATGTTGCCACATATACTGGATAGAAACCTGTATCTCCCTTGCTATAGCATCGTTAAGTAGATTTAAAAGCTCTTGACTTACCTTTTGATGAGCCATCTAAAACACCTCCTAGATAATAATGTTTATAGCTAAATTTTATCATATTGCCTATATAAAGTCAAAAATATTAGTATAGCGCTTGAAATTTCTCTTAAGTCATTTATAATAGATTGCTATGGAGATAAAGGGCTCAACCAAAATAGCTATAGTGATAGGACACCCGATTAAACATAGTATGTCGCCGATAATGCATAATAGGGCATTTAGACATTTAGGAATGGACTGTTCTTATATTGCTCTAGACATAAAACCAGAAGGCATAGAACACTTTATAAAGGGACTCAGATATACAAATATACTTGGCGTTAATGTTACTATACCCCATAAGACAGCAGTTATTCCTTATCTAGATGAGCTATCAGAAGAGGCAAAGGTCTTAAAGGCAGTAAACACAATAAAGATAAGTGAGGAGAAACTTACAGGATACAATACAGACGTGTATGGTTTTGAAAAATGTTTAGAAGGGTTAGATGTAGCCAATGCTTCTGCCTTACTTATAGGAGCAGGTGGAGCAGGCAAGGCGGTAGCTTATACCCTATGTAAACTTAATGTAAAAAGACTATTTATCACAAACAGGACAGAGGAAAGGGCAAAACAGCTTATACACTTTTTAACTAATCTCTTTGGAATAGATATAACATTTATCCCCTTCGATAAGCTAGAGACACTAGAGACGATGAATATATTAGTAAATGCTACCCCACTCGGTATGGAAGGTATTGGAGAAGAACTAAATATTCCACCTTCACTTATAGGCAAAGAAACAGTAGCCATAGACTTAGTGTATAATCCACCAAAAACTGAATTCCTTAAGATAGCTGAAAGTCTAGGGGCAAGGACTCTAAATGGGATAAAGATGCTAGTATACCAAGGGGCAGAATCATTTAGGATATGGACAGGGATAGCACCACCTGTAGAAGTGATGGAGGAGGCGATTAAAGAGTATCTATGAGATTTCTTACTGCTGGAGAATCACATGGTAGAGGTCTTGTTACTATAATAGAAGGTTATCCAAGTGGCATCCATTTATCGGAAGAGGATATAAACTTTGAGTTAGAGAGGAGAAGAAGGGGTTATGGGAGAGGGAAAAGGATGTCTATAGAGTCGGAGAAGTGTGAGATATACTCAGGGGTAAGAAATGGTAAGACTATTGGAAGCCCAATCTCTATAGTCCTTTCAAATGTTGATTGGCAAAAGAGTCAATCATCTATATCTATCCCTAGACCTGGGCATGCAGATCTTCCTGGTGCTATAAAATATCATACCAATGATATAAGAGATATATGGGAAAGGGCTAGTGCTAGAGAAACCGCTAGTAGGGTTATGGCTGGCGCAGTAGCCAAAAAACTTTTAGATGAATTAGGAATAAAAATTATAAGCTTTACAAGAGCTATTGGGCATATAAAGTTAGAAAAGGATATTGATATAGAAGATAATGATATAGAAAGATTAATTGAAGAGTCCCCTGTAAGATGTCCAGATAAGAAGATATCAGAAGAAATGGTCAGGCTTATAGATGAGGCTATAGAAAAAGGAGATACTTTAGGTGGAGTATTTGAAGTTATAGCTCTTAACGTTCCACCTGGCATTGGAACCTACACTCACTGGGATAGAAGACTAGATGGTCTTATAGCGCAAGCTATAATGGGTATACCCAGTGTTAAGGGTGTAGAGATAGGGGATGGGTTCTACAGTTCTCAGAACTTTGGTTCTCAAGTATTAGATGTAATAAAATATAGCAAAGGCCATTTCCCATGGCCCTTCTACAGGGAGACAAACTTTGCAGGAGGCATAGAAGGGGGGATGACTAACGGAGAACCTATCATTATAAGAGGGGCGGTAAAACCAGTTCCAACTCTAAAGAAGCCTCTACCCAGTGTAGATTTAAATACTAAAGAAGAGACAGAGGCGACCGTATTAAGAAGTGATGTCTGTATAGTCCCTTCAGCTGGAGTAATTGCAGAATCGATGCTTGCCTGGGTTCTAGCTGATAAGATTTTAGAAGAATTTGGCGGAAATACTATAGAAGAGATAAAATCTAGATTTTTCCAATATATAGACTATGTCAGGTCTATGTAAACCTATCATTCTAATAGGCTTTATGGCTTCTGGAAAGACAACTATAGGGAAGAGTTTGGCTGAAATCTTAAATAGAAATTTTATAGATACCGATGAATTGATAGAGGAAAGAGAAAGATTAAGCATAGCTGAAATATTTGAAAGATACGGCGAAGGTTACTTTAGAGACGTAGAGGAAAAAGTCATATCAGAAGTTATAAATGAAGCGAATACTGTAATAGCAACAGGTGGGGGATGTATTACTAGAGAAAATACGAGAAAAATTCTCAGAGAAAAAGGGATAGTGTTTTGGCTAAAAGTAAATACCAAAACTATCCTAAGCCGTACAAACAATGATGATACTAGACCTCTCTTAAAAGGAGATAGAGAAAGAAAGATCATCACATTACTTTCACAGAGAGAACCTCTCTATAGAGAAACAGCCCATTATATAATAGATGCCTCAAAAACTCCAGAAGAGATTGTTGCCAAAATCTTAGAGATAATTTCAGAAAATTTCTCTAATTAGACAGGCAAGAAGCCTGTTCTCTCTCACGTTTCGTATATGTCTACTCAGAATACTTGACTTGGAGTTTACTCCAAGATATATGCTTTTTAAAAACTGGAGGTGAAAATATGAAATATATAAAACTTGGGAGATCGGGATTAGAGGTCTCAAGAATATGCCTTGGCTGTATGAGTTTTGGGGATAAGGATATCTGGACCCATAAATGGGTTTTGGATGAGGAAAACAGTCGTCCTATAATAAAAAGGGCTCTTGAGCTTGGAATTAACTTCTTTGATACTGCAAATGTATATTCACTTGGAAGAAGCGAAGAGATATTGGGGAAAGCATTAAAGGACTTTGCCAAAAGAGACGAAGTAGTCATTGCAACAAAGGTCTATTTCCGTATGCACCAAGGTCCAAATGGAGAAGGGCTTTCAAGAAAACACATTATGAGTCAGGTAGACCAGAGTCTAAGGAGACTTCAGACTGACTATATAGACCTCTACATTATTCACCGTTGGGACTACAACACACCAATTGAAGAGACTATGGAAGCTCTTCACGACGTAGTTAAATCTGGGAAGGTAAGATATATAGGAGCATCCGCTATGTTTGCATGGCAATTCCAAAAGGCGTTATATACTGCAGAAAAACATGGCTGGACAAGATTTATATCAATGCAAAACCACTATAACTTAATCTACAGGGAAGATGAAAGAGAGTTGATTCCTCTCTGCAAAGAAGAAGGTATTGGTCTAACTCCATACAGTCCATTAGCAGCAGGGAGACTGGCAAGAGAATGGGAAGCACCTACACTTCGCTATGAAACTGACGAGGTTGCTAAAAGAAAATATGAATCTACAAAAGATGTAGACAAAGCAATAATTGATAGGGTAGGAGAAATTGCAAAAAATCATAGTATAAGTAGAGCACAAGTTGCTTTGGCATGGCTTCTTCACAAAGAACCTGTAGTAGCCCCCATCGTAGGAGTTACTAAACTAGAACAGCTTGAAGATGCTGTAAAAGCGGTAGATGTAAAATTAACTCAAGAAGAGATTAATTATTTAGAAGAGCCCTATACCCCTCATCCAATTGTAGGACCCTTAGCCCCTCCTCAAAAGTAGTATTACAATGCCCTCCCTTATAGGGAGGGCAAAATTTTTCTATCCTTTATGCTCTAAAAGCCTCAGCTACTTTTTCTAAAAGTTCTCTTATAGGAAGATTTTGAGGACATTTACTCTCACATTCGCCACATTTCTGACAATTCCCTGCTCGCTCTTCCTGTTTCATCTCATGGTTATAGACAAACCATGGAGCCCCTAAAAACCACTGAGATCTGAAAGTACCAAACCTTACCGCTTCATTATATAAAGCAAAATTACGTGGAATGTCTACTCCGTAGGGACATGGCACACAGTATTTACACTGAGTACAATCTATAGCTTTTATTCTTGAATAAATACTCCTGACACTCTCTATAAAATTAAGTTCCTCAGATGTTAACAATCCTGTCTCTGCTCTATCCGCAATTTTAATATTTTCTTTTACCTGTTCTAAAGTACTCATCCCAGAAAGAACCGTAGATACCTCTTTGTGATTCCAGACCCAAAGTAAAGCCCATTCTACAGGGGACCTTCTAATTTTATATCCTTCCATAGCCTTCTTTACCTCTTCTGGGGGATTAACTAATATCCCTCCTTTTAAAGGTTCCATTACTACGACACCTATCCCTTTACTATCCGCATACTTTAAACCTTCTTTTCCTGCTTGAAAATTCTTATCCATGTAGTTATACTGTATCTGACAAAAATCCCAATTATAGGAATCTATAATCTTT
>JACIXS010000306.1 GCA_014360335.1 bacterium
GCAGAGATTACTTTTATGGAAGAAATTTCTTCTCTTTCTGATTCCACAGCTGATCTTTCTGCTTCTTCTTCTACCTGATACTCTTGATATTTTTCTCCTTCCTCACCTATCAGAGCAATTACAGTTCCAACTTTAATTTCTTCCTTTTCCTGGGCCATTATTTTTAGAAGAATACCTGAAACTGGTGAAGTCACCTCATTGGTTATCTTCTCTGTGGAAACTTCCAGGAGAGGCTCTCCTTCTGTAACTTTATCTCCTTCTTTTTTGAACCATTTTTCTATAAAACCAAATTCCATAGTTAATCCAAACTTAGGCATTTTGACTTCATACATATTATCTTACCTACCTTACAATCTGCTTTACAGCCTCTATCACATTTTTATAATTAGGTGTAACAAAATCCTGAAGATTAGCGGCAAAGGGCATAGGAACATTTTTTGCTCCAACTCGAATAATAGGGGCATCTAAGTAATCAAATGCCTCTTCTTGAACTACACTGGCAATTTCTGCACCCCATCCTGCCCTCTTCCAGGTCTCATGAGCTACCACTAAATGATTGGTCTTTTTTACCGATTCAACAACTGTCTTCTTATCCCAGGGAACCAGAGTTCTTAAATCAATTATTTCTGCACTTATACCATCTTTTTTTAGCTCCTCTGCTGCTTTGAGAGATTCATGTACCATACGAGAGATAGTTACTACCGTAACATCATCACCCTCTCTTTTTATATCTGCTATCCCAAAGGGAATAGTATAATCTTCTTCGGGAACAGGACCCTTCATTCTATAAAGCATTTTATGTTCAAAACAGATAACCGGATCCTCTTCCTGCAACGCTTTTTTGATAAGACCTTTTACATCATAAGGAGTAGAAGGGATAATTACCTTAATTCCTGGAACATGCATAAATAGAGTCTCTATGCATTCTGAATGCTGAGCTGCTGCAGAATTAGATATACCATCGGGGCCTCTCA
>JACIXS010000307.1 GCA_014360335.1 bacterium
CTCAGAGCTTCTACATTCAATTTCGAGCGTTCGGATATATTACGGGACTCAATCGGACATCCTAGTAAAAAGTTATTGTCGTTTGAATTTTCTCAGAGGTTCGGGATTAAATTTCGAGCGTCGTGATATATTAAGCGACAAAATCAGACAACCGAGTAAAAAGTTATTGTCGTTTGAATTGGCTCATAGGTTCAACATTCAATTTCGAGCGTCTCGATATATTATGGGACTCAATCAGACATCCGAGTAAAAAGTTATGGTCCTTTGTAT
Source organism: bacterium (assembly GCA_014360335.1). Classification (GTDB taxonomy): domain Bacteria; phylum DUMJ01; class DUMJ01; order DUMJ01; family DUMJ01; genus DUMJ01. The sequence goes on from JACIXS010000307.1 coordinate 271, forward strand.
TGGCTCAGAGCTTCAACATTCAATTTCGAGCGTCTCTATTTGTTACGGGACTCAATCAGACATCCGAGAAAAAAGTTATCGTCGTTTGAGTTGTCTCAGAGATTCAACATTCAATTTCGAGTGTCTCGATATATTATGGGACTCAATCAGACATCCGAGTAAAAAGTTTTTGTCGTTTGAATTGGCTCATAGGTTCAACATTCAATTTCGAGCGTCTCGATATATTACGGGACTCAATCAGACAACCGAGTAAAAAGTTATTGTCGTTTGAATTGGCTCAGAGCTTCAACATTCAATTTCGAGCGTCTCGATATATTATGGGACTCAATCAGACA
>JACIXS010000031.1 GCA_014360335.1 bacterium
CCAGAAAATGATAAAAATAAAAAGACAAAAGAAGAAATGAACCTAGTAGAATATCCTTTTCAATACTTAAGTTTTAAAGTTCCGCCTATTGTTAAAACTGTGGAATGGCATGGGGAGACGGTAACAAAAGACGGAGTAGTAAGGCAGGCATCTTGGATTGTTACCGGCTCAGATAAATACGGATTACCTAGATATGATGATAAGGATGTATTACTTGCTCTATTATACTTTTGGAAGGAGCAAGGGTTTCAATCACAAGTTTTACGAGTAGATAGTATACTGGATGTAGTGAAGGTGTTGCATTGGACTGTATCGGGCAACAGTTATAAAAAGTTGGATGAGTCATTGAGTAGGCTAGTGGGAATAACTATAAAGGCAATCTATTCATTCTGGGACAATAGAATAAAAGATTACTTACCGATAAAAGCTTTTCACTTATTGGATAACTATAGTTTTGAGAAGATAGGACACAAAACATCTTTAATTGTAAAGGCTAGTGATGAGTTCTGGGAGAGCATAAAGAGTGGCTATATAAAGACTCTAGACTTAGAGTTTTATTTAAGTTTAAAAGAGCCTTTACTCAAGGCTCTCTATTCTTATTTAGACAAGAAGGCCTATCAGAATGAGGAGTTCACAATAGACATAATGAAGTTAGCAGAACATCTAGGTATGTCTCTAAATAGAGGATTAAAGAGGATAAAGTATGATATAAGGACTGCGGCTGATGTATTAGTTAGTAGAGGTTTTTTAGAAGGTTATTTTATTCAAGATAAGAAGATAACATTCTACTTTAATCGTGAGTATCTAACTAGAAAGGTCCAAGAGCAAGTAAAGGAAGTAGAAGACAAGATAGAGCGTTTAGTATCTATATTAAAGAAGGAATTAGGTGATGATAGAGAGGATTCTTATTACAGGATAGCTAGATACTATCCTATAGAGTTGATTTTTAAGGCATTAGATGGGCTTAGAACGATAGAGAACGAAGGTAAGGGGAGTAGGTCAAGGTATAGACTATTTATGAAGCTACTAAAAGGTTATATAAAGACTGAGATAAGGGATAAGATACCCGTGAATTTAAAGAGATAAGCCTTATATCAAGATACAACTATTGGGAAGCCCCAGTTTGCTTAAGTTCACTATCAATCTTAACGGTCCCACAGCACTTACAGGCAAACTCTCTTAGATTAAAGTTCTCTGTGAGCTTAAAATCATTAATCACTCTTGCACCTTCTCCCTTATGCTAAAATATTACTCAAAAATAAATTAATTAAAGGAGTATTCAACTATGAGGATATAAATCAAAATACCTGAAGT
>JACIXS010000308.1 GCA_014360335.1 bacterium
TATTTTGCAACTATATTCACTAGTGCTGTTCTGCCACCTATAAAAGAGAAACGAAAACCTAATAATGAAGCTATTACTAAAGAACAGTTGAGAGAGTTCTGCCAGAGTATTGGTGCAGATCTTGTAGGCTTCTTTAATAAAGACAGATATGAAGAATTCTTAGATGAATTAGAAAACTTAGAAATACTACCTGATACAATAGAAGAAGTTATAGATGTTGGTAAGATTTATGGGCCATATATCCCTGCAATAAGAGAAAAAGAAAATACTATTAAAAGACTAGATAGCTGGTTTCCAGAAGCAAAATCTGTAATAGTATTAGGCTTACATTTCCCAAATGCTTCTCTAGATACAGCCAAGGTAACACCAGCCGAAACTGTTGGGCCATATGCTTTTGTTCAATATGAGACACTTAATCTTTTAAGTGATATTGCCTATAAAGTTGTAAAGAAACTGAATGACGGTGGTTATATAGCAACATTGACTTTTGATATTGCTGGCATTGGTTCAAGAGTAAAAAATTCACGAGGAATGTTACCAGATATGCGTTCACATTTAGTCGAGGCATTTCTAAGCGGATTAGCTTATATAGGCTTACATGGCTATCCTATAACTGACAAGTATGGT
>JACIXS010000309.1 GCA_014360335.1 bacterium
CCGTTTTTCTTTAATTCTACAGGGGTATCCTTAATGTCAATTTGATTAAAGCTTAAAAGAAACTTAGAGTTTTTTAGTGTATAATAGAGACTAAAGGAGAACGAATATGAAGAAGATACTTATAGCTGAAGATGACCCTAAGATATCTCGTATTCTAGAACTAGAGTTGTCACATGAGGGTTACAAGACTTGCATAGTAGATGATGGATATGATGCCCTTATCAAATTTGAAGATTTCAAGCCTGACATAGTGGTCTTGGATATACTCTTGCCAGGCTTAAATGGAAAAGAAGTTGCGAAGAGGTTAAGGGATAGAGATGCTAATGTCGGTATTATTATGCTTACCGCCTTAGGAGATATAAAAGATAAACTGGAAGCATTTAAATATGGTGCTGACGATTATATTGTAAAACCATTTAGTATAGAAGAGTTGATAGCTAGAATAGAAGCGATATATAGAAGAAAAGAATCTACAAGACAGGTCAGCGTAAAAATCTTTGGTATAGAATTATTAC
>JACIXS010000310.1 GCA_014360335.1 bacterium
TAGGTACTTAGAAGGAGAAATTAGAATCCCATCTGCCTGTGGGCTCTTGGGATATATAAATAGGAAAGGAGAGCTAACCTCTGGTTATCATATAGTAGATGCTATGAGTGTGATGAGAGAAAGGGGTAATGGCCTAGGAGCTGGTTTTGCCTGTTATGGGCTCTACCCAGATAGAGAGGACTACTATGCCTTTCACCTATTCTTTGAAGATATGAACGCCAAAGAGGAAACCTCTTACTTACTCTATAAATACTTAGATGTGGTCCAAGAAGAAAAGATACCTACTAGGAAGGTTAAGTCGATAAAAGACCCTCCAATAATATGGAGATATTTTGCCAGGCCAAAGGAAGAGTATCTAGAGGATGAAGATATTACTGAGGAAGACTTTATAGTAGAGCTTGTTATGAAAATTAATAGTGAGATAAAAGGGGCTTATGTCTTTTCTAGCGGTAAAAACGTAGGTGTCTTTAAAGGTGTGGGGTATCCAGAAGATATAGGAGAATTTTATAGGCTTGAAGAATACTATGGATATACCTGGATAGCTCATTCCAGATTCCCTACCAATACTCCAGGCTGGTGGGGTGGAGCTCATCCATTTTCTCTTTTAGATTGGACAGTAGTTCATAATGGGGAGATATCCTCTTATGGAACAAATGTTAGATATGTAGAGATGTTTGGTTATAAGTGTACCCTTATGACCGATACAGAAGTTATTACATACCTTATAGACCTACTTTTAAGGCGTCATAAATTGCCTTTAGATGTTGCAGTTAAAGCCCTTGCTCCACCATTATATAACATTATTGATAATATGGAGGAAGAAGAAAAGATAAAGATGAAGGCTATAAGGGCTGTTTATCAGAGTTGTCTACTAAATGGTCCATTTGCAATCATTGTTGGATTTAAAGATGGTATCTTTGCCCTCAACGATAGGATAAAGCTTAGGCCATTAGTTGCTGGAGAAAGTGGAGACTTTTTATATGTGGCATCTGAAGAATCCGCTATAAGGGCGTTATCTCCAGAGTTAGATAGAGTATGGATGCCAAGGGGTGGAGAGGCGGTTATCTCCACCTTAGAAGAGAGGGGAGTATTAGTATGAAGACTCTTTACGAATCTGATTTTCTTGTAATAAGGGACGAGACTAGGTGTATACGGTGTAAGGTGTGTGTAAGACAGTGTGCCAATGGCGTTCATCAGTATGATGAAGAGGAGGATAGAGTTATAGCAGATAATTCTAGTTGTGTTGGATGCCATAGATGCGTTGCTCTGTGTCCTACAAAGGCTATAACTATTATTAGAAATCCTCTAGATTTCCGTGAGAATTATCAGTGGACTGCTAGAACGATTAAAGAGATATACAAACAGGCAGAGACAGGTGGAATACTTCTTACAGGGATGGGAAATGATAGAGAATATCCTATATATTGGGATAGGCTTTTAATAAATGCTAGCCAAGTAACAAATCCTTCTATAGACCCTTTAAGAGAACCAATGGAGCTTAAGACATTTATAGGACGAAAGCCAGAGAGACTAGAGTTTGACAACTATGGGAGATTGATTACAGAGATGCCACCTCAATTGGAGTTAGAAGTCCCAATAATGTTTTCTGCTATGTCCTTTGGTTCTATAAGTATAAATGCCTGTGAATCATTGGCAAGAGCAAGTATGGAAGTTGGGACATTCTGGAATACAGGAGAAGGTGGACTACATAGGAAACTCTATCCTTATAAGGAACGAGCTATTGTCCAATGCGCATCAGGTAGATTTGGTGTTGATGTAGATTATCTAAATGCTGGTTCAGCTATCGAGATAAAGATTGGTCAAGGAGCAAAACCAGGGATAGGAGGACATCTCCCAGGAGAAAAGGTTGGAGAAGAGGTTTCTAAGACAAGAATGATTCCAATAGGAACAGATGCACTCTCCCCTGCTCCTCACCACGATATATACTCCATAGAAGACCTGAGACAACTTATATACGCTCTAAAGGAGGCGGTAAATTATAAAAAGCCGGTAGGGGTAAAGATAGCTGCTGTCCATAATGTTTCCGCTATTGCATCAGGTATTGCTAGGGCTGGTGCAGACTTCATAGCTATAGATGGTTTTCGAGGTGGAACGGGTGCTGCTCCTACCAGAATAAGAGATAACGTAGGGATCCCTATAGAACTAGCTTTAGCATCTGTAGATACTAGACTGAGAGAGGAAGGTTTGAGAAATCAGGTATCTCTTATTGTAGGTGGTTCTATCAGGAATAGTGCGGACGTTATTAAGGCTATAGCCTTAGGGGCAGATGCGGTATATATAGCAACCTCTGCTTTAGTGGCATTAGGATGTCACCTTTGCCAAAACTGTCATACTGGAAAGTGTAATTGGGGGATAGCTACTCAGGACCCAAACCTAGTTAAGAGGCTAAATCCAGATATAGGAGCAAGAAGAGCAAGTAATCTCTTAAGAGCCTGGGCGCATGAAATAAAGGAGATGTTAGGAGGAATGGGGATAAATGCTCTAGAAAGTTTAAGGGGAAATAGACTTATGCTTAGAGGAGTTGGGTTGAATGAAAAAGAACTAGAGATTTTAGGTGTAAAACACGCAGGGGAGGGGATATAAGATGGAGATAAAAAGTAAGAAACGTATATATCCAAAAGAAGAAGTATGTATTGGGTGTCATCTCTGTGAAATATATTGTATCCTAGCCCACTCTGGAACTAAAGATTTAGTTAAGGCTTTTAAGAGACTAGATAGACCTAGCCCTAGGGTTCTTGTAGAAGAGAGAGATGGTTACTATATAACATTTGCTCTGCAGTGCCGTCACTGTGACGACCCTCTATGCATAAAGGCTTGTATTACAGGTGCTATGCATAGAGATGAGAAAACTGGTTATATAATCTGCAACGAGGAGAAGTGTGTAGGTTGCTGGTCCTGCATTTTAGTCTGTCCATATGGAGCTATAAGAAGAGGAGAGAATGGAAGGGCTGTGTCTAAGTGTGATCTATGTATAGAACAAGGAAATCCAGTCTGTGTAGAAAATTGTCCTAATGAAGCATTAGAGTTAAAAGATTTGGAGGCTTTGAAATGAAATATGTTATTATAGGGAATTCAGTCGCTTCTGCAGGGTGCATAGAAGGGATAAGGAGGGTTGATTCTGAAGGAGAGATATTAGTGGTCTCTAATGAGCCATACCATATGTATTCTAGGCCATTAATCTCATACTGGTTATCTAAAAAGGTAGAAGATGTCTCTTATCGTCCTAAAGATTATTATGAAAAATATAGGGTAAACCCTATTCTTGGTAAGAAGGTAGTGCAGGTAGATTTTGAATCTAAAGAGGTTATACTAGAAGATGGAGAGAAGATAAACTATGACAAGCTTTTAATAGCTACAGGAGGGAAACCATTTATCCCAAATATTCCAGGGTTAGATAAGAAGAATGTCTTTACCTTTATAAAGTTTGATGATGTCAAAGAGATTGATAAGGCTCTATTCGATGGGGCTAGAGTAACAGTAGTAGGTGCAGGACTAAGTGGACTTAAGGCGGTAGAAGCTCTGATAAAGAGAAATTGTAATGTTACAGTGGTGGAACTAGCGGGAAGAATTTTAAGTTCTATATTAGATGAAGAAGGCTCAAGGATGGTTCAGAAAAGATTTGAGGAAGAGGGAGTTAGATTTCTCTTAGAGAACTCAGTATCAGAGATACTTGGAGAAGAGAAGGTAGAAAAAATAAGACTTAATTCTTCTAACATACTAAAGACAGATATGGTTATCTTTGCCATAGGAGTAGTCCCAAATGTAGATATATTTAGAGGCACTCAGTTAAAGATAAATCGAGGGATCTTAGTCAATGAAAGAATGGAGACAAATATCCCAGATGTATATTCTGCTGGAGATGTGGTAGAATCGTTAGATTTACTAACTAACGAAAATAGAGTAATTCCAATACTACCAAATGCCTATATGCAGGGTGAAGTTACAGGCTTAAATATGGCAGGAAGAAAAGTTACGTACAGTGGAAGTTTTCCTATGAACTCTATAGGGTTCTTTGATATGCATATTATGTCTGCTGGAATGGTAAATCCATCCTCTAATGTCGAAATTATAAAAAGGATTGAACCAGAGAAGAAGGTGTATAGAAAGCTTTATATAAGAGATGGAAAGATACTAGGCTTTATGTTTATAAACTCTATAGATAGGACAGGTATGATAGTTGACCTTATGAAGAATAGAATAGATATTTCTAGTTTTAAAGAACGGTTATTATCTGATAATTTTGGGTTTTTGGACCTTCCAAAAGAGTTTAGAAAAGAAAAAATTTTAGGAGTTTGATATGGAAAGAGAGGCAAGATTGAAGATTGTATCGGCTAGAGGTTTACACTACAGAAAACTTAACGAGGAGATAAGAAAGGCATTAGAAGAAGGTTATCAACAGATTAGAATAATAGATGTAAATGGGCAAAGGTATATAGGTGATGGATTAACTTTTCCAGACAGGATTTTAGAGATATATGGAACCCCAGGGAATGATTTAGGAGCTTTTATGAATGGTCTTACCGTAAAAGTTTTTGGAAATGCCCAAGATGGTGTAGCTAATACTATGAATGATGGAGAGATTGTTATTTACGGAAGTGTTGGGGATCTTATGGGTTATGGGATGAGAGGGGGTAGGATATTTATAAAGGGTTCTGCTGGCTATAGAACGGGGATACATATGAAAGAATACGAGAATAAAATCCCGATTATCGTTATTGGGGAAAATGCAGGGGATTTCTTAGGAGAATATATGGCAGGTGGTAGGATTATAGTCTTAAACCTAGGAGCCCAAGGAGATATTACAGGATATTTCTGTGGTACGGGAATGCATGGTGGTATAATCTATATTAGAGGAACTGTTCCTGAGTATAAGTTAGGTAAAGAGGTAAAGATACTAGATGTAGACAGAGAAGATATGGAATTCTTAGAAGAGCAATTAGTAGATTTTACAAACTATTTCGATATACCCATTGATTATGTTATGAGTGAGAGATTCTATAAGCTCATCCCATACAACAAACGTCCATACGGTAGATTGTATGTTTATTAGCCAATCTCAAAGAAGAGGCATATAGCGGAGGCTATCTCCTTCATAGTCTTCCCAGTATCCATACTCTTCTTCTGCAAGAATCTATATGCCTCTTCTTCACTCATCCCTCTCTGCTTCATAAGAATCCCTTTTGCTCTCTCTATCAGTTTTCTTGTCTCCAAGGTCTCTTTTAGCTTTGTTACTTCTTCTATCAGCTGACTACTCCCAACCGCTATAGCTGCATAGTTAGCCAGTGTCTGAACAATATTAACCTCCTCTTTTGT
>JACIXS010000311.1 GCA_014360335.1 bacterium
CCCGTATCAGGACATCAGTATTACTACTCATAGTTATAATGGGAGGACTATTAGGACTTCAGTTTTTACATAACTATATACTCACTCTAAAACCAGAAGATCTCTCACTCTCTATGGTGTATATTATGGGGATCCTTTCTAACGTATTAAGAATCATTAGATGGGCTTCCCCTTTTAGTTATCTGATGAATGGGATAAATGCTGTGGCGTTAGGAAGCACTAGTATGTATATAGAGAATATGCTAGGCGCATTTGTTTATACTATTATTCTACTTACTCTTTCTGTCTACACCCTAAAATGGAAGGGGGTAAGAAAGATATGAAGAAGAGATATCTGATATTTTGTCTTCTACTAATATCTTTACTTCTTTTTTCATTAGAAGTATTTGGTGCTGCTCCGCCAAAGAAGAGAGAAGTTGTCTATAGCCTGAACGTATGGGATGGTAAAGACTATGCAGCTCCCTTTTATCCAGCTTCTTTAGATACTATATATGTAATGGCAGATTTTGAAAATGTCTATTCTGTGAAGGAGACCTTGGTATATTACTGGCCTATCACTAGAGAGTACATGGCAGATTGGGATAGCCTCAACAGAGATGTTGGGGAGACATTGGAGGTATTAAAAGGTGATAGGGTTATAGGAGAGTATAAAAAGGTAGATTATGTGTTTTATTATCCCAAGGGCTATTGGGGCGGGGGGACACAGCTATTTACCGGTGAAAAGGCTAGGGCAAAGAAGAAGGAATATGATAAGGCTACAGACAAATATTGGAAAGAGGTAGATAAGTACTATAAAGAATATGAGGAATATAACAAGAAGTTACAGGAATTCTATAAGAAGATTCAGGAAGGTAAACCCGCAGGGAAGATACCTCAAGAACCAAAACAGCCAAAAGCTCCTACGTTTTATGTAACTGATGTATCTAAGGCTTATGTCTTTAGCCTTCCGGTTGGGAAATATACTATAAGGGTAAAGGATAAGAATGGTAAGGTTATTCCTGGAACAGTTAAAACTCTTATAGCTTTCTCCCATAGGAGAGAAGGGATAGGGTATGATATAATACCTGAGAGTAAGTGGACATATCCAGAAACAGCAAATGACTCTAGTGATATAATATACCAGTATAGAGAAGGAACTCTTTATTTCCAGCCTTATAATGAGTGGGAGTTTAACGAACTAGAGTATAATAAACTTTCTAAACCTCAATCTGCTGGCAGGTCTGATAGATGGGTATGGGTTCATATGGATAGGGCTTCCAAGATAAAGCTTAATATATTTAGCAAGAATAACCTGATTGCTCAGATTAGGGAAAGACCGTATTATGTAGAGCAGATACCTGGTTCGGCCTTAGGTTATAATATAAAGCTTCTTGATAGAAAAGAATACCCATACGCTACAGCAGATTTTACCGCCTTCAAGTTTAGTGTTCCACCGACTGGAGATTATAAACTTGTGGCTGTTGATAAGAATAATGATATAATAGAAAATAGTGACAGGTATATAAGACCTATTACTGTTACAGATGCAAAGAATATATTTATAGCTAGTCTAGCACCACTAGTTATTGGTATAATAATCTTTATTATTAGAAGAGTAGGAAGGTGATGTAAGAATTGATTGGTAGCTATTATTGGGGAACAGGAAGAAGAAAAGAGGCAGTAGCACGAGTGAGAATAATAGAGGGAAGTGGAAAGATAATTATAAATGATAGAGACTTAGAGACATACTTCCCTCTAGAGAGATGGCAGATACAGATTCTTTCTCCTTTTAAGGTTACAGGAACAGAAGGGAAATTTGATTGCTATGCCAATGTTACTGGTGGAGGAGTCAATGGACAGGCAGAGGCGGTAAGGCTTGGAATAGCTAGGGCATTGGTAGAGTATAATCCTGAGTTCCGTCCAATCCTTAAGGAGTATGGGCTTCTCACTCGTGACCCAAGGATGAAAGAGAGAAAGAAGTATGGTCTCAAGAGAGCAAGAAAAGCCCCTCAATTCTCCAAGAGATAAGTTGAGAGTCTTGGTAATAAATGGCCCTAACCTTAATAGGTTAGGGCTTAGAGAACCTGATATCTATGGAAGACTTACATTAGCGGATTTAGAGGAGATTCTTCGAAAAGAAGGTGAGATTCTAGGGTTGGAGTTGGATTTTTTTCAGTCTAACAGTGAAGGTGCAATAGTTGATGCAATCCAACAGGCTAAGGGTAGGTATGACGGGCTTATAATAAATCCTGGAGCGTATACCCATTATAGTATCGCTATTAGAGATGCTATAGCAGGGGAGGGGATACCAACAGTGGAAGTTCATATATCTAATATATATAAAAGGGAAGATTTTAGGCACCGCTCTTTTATAGCACCTGTTGCTATAGGTCAGATAACTGGGTTTGGAATCTATGGATATATATTGGCTTTGTATGGTTTAAATAACTATTTGAGAGGCAATTATGCTTAGAGTAGATAGATTAAATAGGCTTAGAGAAAAGATAAAGGGGAATTTTGATGCCTTTATTACTTTAAATCCTGTAAACCTAAGGTATCTTTTAGATTATAGGGGAGAAGGCTCTATACTTTTAGTAACCGAGGACAAGGTCTTACTATATGTAAATGAGATGTATCTAGAGCAGGCTCAGAAGGATTGTAGTGATGTAGAAATAATTCCCGTTAAGAAGGATTGGGAGGGTATATTAGTTAGAACACTTAAGAGAGAGAAAGTGAAGAAATTAGCCTTCGAGTCTGATATAGCCTTTTCTACTTACAGGAGATTAAGCTCTCTTACAAATGGTATAGAGCTTATACCTGTAGAAAATTTCCTAGATTCTATTAGAGCTATAAAGGACGAGGAGGAGATAAATCTTATCAAGAAATCTGCAGAGATTGCAGATTTGGCTTTTATGCATCTAAAATCTTTTATAAAGCCTGGGGTAAAAGAGCAAGACCTTGTGGCAGAATTCAGCTATTTTGTTAGAAAGAAAGGGGCTACTGTTAGTTTTGAACCAATTATCCTCTACGGAGAGGCATCTAGTCTTCCCCATGGGATACCTGGTTCAAGGGAGATAAAATCTGATGGCATACTGTTAATAGACTATGGGGCAAAGTATAATGGCTATTGTTCTGATGCTACTAGAACATTCTTTCTTGGAAAACCTTCTAAGGAGTATTCTAAGATATATAATATAGTTCTAAGAGCTTTGGAGACCGCAAAATCTATAATAAAGCCTGGTGTACCAGTCTCCGAGGTAGATAGAACCGCAAGGGAGATAATAACTAAAGAAGGTTTTGGGGATAATTTTATCCATAGCACTGGTCATGGAGTTGGTCTAGAGATACATGAGTATCCTAGGCTGGCAGAGGGTGATGGTGCATTGATAGAGAAGGGAATGGTATTAACGGTAGAGCCAGGTATATACATAAAGGGTTTTGGCGGTGTAAGGATAGAAGATTTAGTTGTAGTTACTGATTCTGGGATAGAGGTATTGACAAGGATAGGTAAAGACTTTGAGTTTAAAGGAGGGAACATATGATCTCTACGAATGACTTTCGTCCTGGGATGACAATAGAGATAGAAGGAGAGATTTATGAGGTTGTTGAATTTTTACATGTTAAGCCTGGTAAAGGTTCAGCATTTGTTAGAACGAAACTGAGGAATATAAAGACACAGTCTGTTATAGAGAGAAACTTTAAAGCTGGAGAAAAGTTCCCCAGGGCTATATTAGAGAGAAGAGAGATGCAGTATCTCTACAATCAAGATGATATATACCATTTTATGGATACCACAACTTACGAGCAGGTTAGTCTTCCCAAGGAAGCCATCGGGGATGCAGTAAAGTTTCTAAAAGAGAATACACTGGTATACGTAATATTCCATAATGGTACCCCTATAGGGGTAGAGTTACCTATAACTGTAGAATTAGAGGTTGTTAATACTGAGCCTGGTTTTAGGGGAGATACGGTAACTGGTGGAAGTAAACCTGCAACGCTAGAGACAGGTGCGGTTATTCAAGTTCCACTGTTTGTCAATGTTGGGGACATTGTTAAGATAGATACGAGGACTGGTGAGTACTTAGAACGAGTAAATAAATAGGAGGATTATTGACTGATATGAGTAATTTGATGGATAAACTTGACCTACTTAAGTCACTAGGTGATAGCGCTACCCTCTCTGATGTTGTTAAGGCATTGGAGGCGGTAGTTGAGGAGATCAATTCTATAAAGCTTACGATTAATAACCTTAAAGAGAGAGTTGATGCAATAGATTCTGACCTCTCAAGCCTTGAGAATGCTGTTTATGGTGAGATAGAGATAGAGTGTCCAACTTGCAGTGTAACATTTACTATCCCTGTAGAGGAGGTCCCGGAAAGCGGAATTCTAGACGTGGAGTGTCCCAATTGTCACAATATCTTTACTATAAACTTTGAAAGTTGGGGGCAAGAAGAAACAGATGATTGATGTGGATTTAGTAAAGAAGTTGGTAGATATAGTAAGTCATTCTAACATAGAAGAACTGAGAATAGGGGACAAAGAGATAAAGATTACGATAAAAAAGTCTACCAAGCCTTACAAAATCCAGGAGGTTCCTCAGATAAAGGAAGAAGTTCGAGAGCCATCCTCTGAGGATAGAGAGTCTGAAAAGGGTCTGTTTATAACTTCACCTATTGTAGGGACATTTTATAGAGCGCCAAAACCTGATGCTCCTCCATTTGTAGAAGTTGGTGATGAAGTAAAAGTTGGACAGACATTATGCATCATTGAGGCAATGAAGCTTATGAACGAAGTAAAATCTGAATATAATGGGATAGTAAAGCAGATCTTAGTAGAAAACGGTGAACCCGTAGAATACGGACAACCTCTCTTTATTATTGAGCCTATAGGTGATAGGTGAGAAGTAGCAGATGTTTCGTAAGGTTTTGATAGCAAATAGAGGAGAGATAGCTCTAAGGATATTGAGGGCTTGTAAGACTCTTGGAATAAAGACAGTTTTAGTCTTTTCTGAAGCTGATAGATATTCTTTAGGGGTTAAGTATGCAGACGAGGCTTTCTGTATAGGACCTCCACAGGCGAGTAAGAGCTATCTTAATATACCAAATATTATAGCTGCTGCCGAGATATCCGGAGCGGATGCTATTCATCCTGGTTATGGTTTTCTGGCAGAAAATGCAGATTTTGCTGAGGTATGTGAGAGTTGTGGGATAAAATTCATAGGACCCTCCTCCAAAGTCATATCTCTTATGGGAGATAAGATTGCTGCTAGAAAGGTAATGTATGAAGCTGGAGTTCCAGTTATACCTGGCACATTTGAACCTGTAGAGGATGAAAAGAAGGCTATTTCTGTAGCCAAAGATTTTGGCTTTCCTCTAATAATAAAAGCTGCCGGAGGGGGTGGAGGAAGGGGAATGAGGATAGTAAAAGATGAGGATGGTTTAAAAGGGGCACTAATGATTGCCAAGAGTGAGGCTGAGGCTGCATTTAACAATGGAGCTGTTTATATAGAGAAGTATATAGAGGGTGCTAGACATATTGAAGTTCAGATACTTGGTGATGGAAAAGGTAATGTTGTCCACTTTTATGAAAGGGACTGCTCTATACAACGAAGACACCAAAAGCTTATTGAAGAGAGTCCAGCAATTGGTATCCCTAAAGAGGTAAAGGAGAAACTCTTAGAATCTGCTGTAAAAGGAGCCAGAGCTATAAATTATGAAGGAGCTGGAACTTTAGAGTTTCTCTTGGACAAGGATAATAACTTCTACTTTATGGAGATGAATACTAGGATTCAGGTTGAACATCCGGTAACAGAAATGGTAACGGGACATGACCTTGTTAAGTATCAGATACTTATAGCAAGTGGTGAAGAAATGCCGGTAAAACAGGAAGATATAGTTCAGAGAGGGCATGCTATTGAGTGTCGTATAAATGCGGAGGACCCGTTTAATAATTTTCTACCAAGTATAGGCACTTTAAAGATCTTTTCTCTTCCTGGGGGACCTGGAATAAGATTAGATACCGCTATTTATAATAATATTGAGATCTTGCCATACTACGATTCTCTTATTGCAAAGCTTATCTCTTGGGGATTAACCAGGGAAGAAGCTATATCTCGTATGAGGAATGCCTTGGAAGAATTCCTTATAGAGGGGGTTAAGACGACTATTCCCTTGTATCTTCGAATAATGGAAGATAAAGAGTATATAAAGGGTAATATTTCTATCAATTTCCTTGAGGAAAGGGGATTTTTAAATGGAGAGAGGGGTTAATGTAGAGATATCTCCGAATGTTATAATGTCCATTGCCAGTAGGTCTGCCTTGGAGGTTAAAGGAGTATACAGTTTAGAAATTCCTGCCAATGTTTCTTTTTGGAGAAAGTCTCAGCAACATGGAGTAAAGGTAAATATAGTAGATAACAACAAGGTTAGATTGGAAGTTTATGTGATAGCAGAGGAGGGATACTATCTTCCAGAGGTAGGGCTAAACTTGCAAGAACATATAAAAGAGGAGATAGAAAGGGTTACAGGAATGACTGTAGATAGGATAGATATCTATATCCAGGGAATACACTTTTCTAAATCAGAAGAGACTGAGAGGTAAGGTGCTATGGAGTATAAGTTTAGAAAGGCTAGGATGTATGACGTTCCCGAAATTCAGCAGTTGATAAATGTCTATGCCAAGGAAGGCAAAATGTTACCTAGGTCTCTTAATGAGCTCTATGAGAACATTAGAGATTATTGGGTTGTTACTCTAGATGATGCGGAGGTAGTAGGTTGTTGTGCACTACACCCCGTATGGGAAGATATTGGAGAGGTAAGGTCTCTTGCCATAAAAGAAGAACATACTGGAAAGGGTTTGGGTAGAAAGCTGGTAGAAATTTGCCTTAAAGAGGCAAGTGAACTTTCATTAAAGAGAGTATTTGCTCTTACCTATATACCTGAATTCTTCGCCAAGTTAGGTTTCATTCAGGTTCCTAAAGAGGAACTTCCTCATAAGGTTTGGAATGATTGCATAAGATGTATATATTTCCCAAATTGTAACGAAGTAGCTGTTGTTCATGAAGTAAAATAAGGAGGGATTTCTATGGAACTTCCTCAGGCGGATATAGGTATATTTGGTGGGTCTGGTTTTTACTCCTTTTTGGAGAATCTTAAGCCTTATAAGGTAGAAACCCCTTACGGTCCCCCAAGTTCACAGGTAATGATTGGAGAACTCTACGGTAAGCGAATAGCCTTTATACCAAGGCATGGAGAACAGCATCAGTATCCTCCACATATGGTAAATTATAGAGCCAATCTTTATGCCTTTAAATTACTAGGTGTAAAGAGAGTTATTGGTCCTTGTGCAGCTGGCAGTCTAAAACCAGAGATAAAGCCTGGCGATTTTGTGATCTGTGACCAGTATGTCAACCTTACAAGTGGTAGAAAGGATACATTCTACGATGGTCCTATTACTACTCACATAAGTTCTGCAGATCCTTACTGTCCACAGTTAAGAGAGATAGCCATAGAATGTTGTAAGAAACTAGGACTTTCCTTTCATCCTAGTGGAACGGTTGTTGTAATCCAGGGTCCTAGATTTAGCACTAGGGCGGAGAGTAAGTGGTTTAGAAGTTTAGGTTGGGAAGTGATTAATATGACCCAGTATCCAGAGGTTACATTGGCTAGAGAGTTAGAGATGTGCTATGTTAATATATCTTTAATTACTGATTATGATACTGGGCTAGAGGGAGATCCAAATATAAAGCCTGTTACACATGAAGAGGTTATGAAAATATTTCAAGAGAATATAGATAAGCTTAAATCTCTTATTATAGAGATGATCAAGTCTGTTCCCGAAGAGAGGACTTGCCCTTGTCCTAATATTTTGAAAGGAGCAAGATGAAACCTGTTTGGTGGGAAGATAATTATCTATGCTTTATAGATCAGAGAAAGCTCCCTTTAAAGCTAGTAATAGAAAAAACGAGAGATTATAGGGTTGTAGCTAACGCTATTAAAGAACTGGCTATAAGAGGAGCTCCTGCTATAGGGATAGCTAGTGCTTATGCATTAGTTCTAGCTATTCTTCAGAAAGAGGACCTAGATGAAGCGGTAAGGGTATTGAGAAGTACTAGACCTACCGCTGTTAATCTATTCTGGGCTATAGATAGGATGATGAGCCTTCCAGTAAAGGATTTTGAGGTGTTCTTAGAGGAGGCAAGGAGTATAGAAAGGGAAGACGAAGAGATGAATCTTGATATAGCTACCCTAGGCGCCAGCTTGATACCAAATAATAGCGTTGTCCTTACTCACTGTAACGCTGGAGGATTAGCTACTAGTGGATACGGAACCGCAATAGGAGTAATAAGAAAGGCTTGGGAGGAAGGTAAGGTTGTAGAGGTTTTGGTAGATGAGACTCGTCCTCTCTTACAAGGGGCAAGGTTAACAGCATGGGAACTTCAAGAGGCTGGCATACCATATAGGATAATAACCGATAACTCGGCTGGTTTTATGATGGAGTTAGGGAAAGTTTCAGCGATAGTCGTTGGTGCTGATAGGATAGCCAGTAATGGAGATGTAGCTAATAAGATAGGGACATGTAGTTTAGCTATCTTGGCTAATAGGTTTAATATACCATTTATAGTTGCTGCTCCAACTAGTAGTTTTGACTGGAGCATCAAATCAGGTAAGGATATCCCTATAGAGGAGAGAAGAGAAGAAGAGGTCTTAAATTTTGGAGAAGTAAGAGTGGCGCCATTAGGAGCTAAGGCTGTAAATTTTGCCTTTGATGTAACTCCAGGAGAACTCATAACCGCCATTGTCTGTGAGGTGGGTATCCTTAAGCCTCCCTTTCTTACAGAGGTCTCTACTATTTAAAATTTTTTGATCGAAAATAAAAAAGACCCCATCTTTAGGGGTCTTTTAATTTTTAGTTAGCTGTATATTTCCGCTGAATTTTTACTCAATTCCCACTAGACTCAGTTTCTCTGCAAAGTGACAGGCAACAAAGTGGTCATTACCTAGATTCCTTAGCTGTGGATGTTCTACCTTGCATATATCTTGCACATATGGGCATCTAGGATGGAAGTAGCATCCACTCGGTGGATTTGCTGGGTCCGCTACCTCTCCAAATAGTAGCTTCCTCATCCCTCTATACTTCGGGTCTGGCTTGGGAACCGCTGCCAATAGCGCCTCTGTATATGGATGCTTAGGATTCTTAAATAGCTCCTCCGTCTCCGCCATCTCTACTAACTTCCCTACATACATTACCGCTACCCTATCGCTTATATGTTCTACAACCCCTAGGTCGTGTGATACAAATAGATATGTCAGATGGAATTGCTCCTGTAGGTCTTGTAGTAGGTTCAATGTCTGTGCTTGTATAGAAACATCTAGTGCTGATACAGGTTCATCACACACTATGAG